>PTJW01000029.1 GCA_002937495.1 Pseudomonadota bacterium
TATTTTACAAATGCTAGGTAAGCACTTTGTTTCACCTGATTTAGCTAAATATGCATTATTTGCTGATGATTTTGATGTAAACCTTGCTCAGTCATACTTACCTAAAATTAAAGGAATGCCAAATAGCGTAGTAGCTGATATTATGACTTTAACTTTATTAGATGAAGACTTAAAAGTAAACTTTCCTGTATTTTTACAAGCAGCAGCTCAAGATAAATTAATTTCATCTGAGAATTTAAGCACTGTAGAAAATACTTATAATGTTAAGGCAAAATACTATGAATCTGGACATGCAGTTATGTTAGATAAATCATGGCAAGAAAGTGCAGATGATATTATTAACTTTATCGAAACAAAAATTAAATAACTTAAAGAGCCTCATGAGGCTCTTTTTTATACATTAATGCAACATCATAGCTTTAAATATAAACTCTTAGTATTGCCTAATAAATCTTATATGTGATAACTTAAATATTATATAACAATAAAAGGGTAATAATATGATTAATAAAAAAGGTGCAATGTTTGGTCTTGATGCAAGAATTGCTTTGGCCATATTTGGGGCATTGTCTGTAATTAGCGGAGCAGCATTATATTCAGCAATTCAAGAAAGCAGAATAACAGCCTTACTTGCAGAGGTAAAAGAAGCTGGTAAAGCTTATGAACAGTACTTTTTAGATGTAGGTGAAAGACCTGCAGTTGCTTCAAGCTCTGGTAATGGTGCTTCATTAGTTTATTTAACATCTTTAAATAATGATCCGTCAAAAGCAGGGTGGAGCGGGCCTTATTTATCTTACAGTTCAAAACACCCTATATATAAAGGTGATGTTTACTTTTTATATGCTAAAGATATGGACTGGGGGGCAGGACATGCAGACCAATGGAATACTGCATTATGTACAACAGGTGATGATTGTCATGTTTGGGTTCACTTTAATGGCTTGCCTGTAGGTTATGCAAAGGCATTAGATGAAAGAGTGGATGGTGAGGTTAACTCTCATCAAGGTAATTTAAGAACTACAGTTTATTTAGCTAAAGATACTATTTCTTATAAATTATTCCCATTACAAAAATAAAGGAAATTAAAATGATTACTAAGCAAGGTGCGATGTTTGGTTTAGATGCAAGAATAGCATTAGCAATATTTGGAGCATTGTCTGTAATTAGTGGTGCAGCGTTATATTCAGCAATTCAGCAAAGTAAGGTTGTTGCTATTGTTACTGAAATGAAAGAAATTGGTAAAGCTATTGAGCAGTATAATTTAGATACAGGGCAAGATATTGCACTAGATACAAATGGATTAACAACTTTAGCCTATGAAGAGTTAATGACAGATAATACTAGTGGTTGGAAGGGACCTTATTTATCATTTGATGATCACATTTCTGCAAGAACACACTTTACTCATCCTTTATATAATCGTATTGCTATTGATTTAAAAGTTAATCCTAGTGAAGGTTTTAGTGCTTGTGGAGATGCTGCTAATAAAGGCAAAGCATGTTATTATTGGGTATTTTACGGGGCCGTTGATGAATCATTAAGAAAAGCAGTAAAAATTTACATTGATGGTTCAGAGTCTGTAACAGATGGAACTATACATGATCCCACAACAGGTGGTTTATATATGAAAACATCATTAGCTTTAAAACAATATAAATAAAAAACAAAAAAGAACCTCAGGAGTAGGTTCTTTTTTTATTAGGCAATATTTTCCTAGAATGGCATCCAGCGATCAAGGAATCTTGCACCCCATTTCTTCTGTTGAACTTCATTAACTGTACCTTTACCGCCATATGAAACTCTGGCCTGTGCAATTTGGTTACTTGAGATAACATTGTTTGCACTAACATCTTCAGGTCTAACAATACCAGCGATTTGCAGTTCTTGCATTTCATAGTTAATTGCCACTTCTCTTTTACCTTTAATAACCATGTGGCCGTTTGGTAAAACTTGTACTACAGTTGCAGCAATTGTTGTATTTAAGCTATCTTTTCTATCTGTAGAACCTGAGCCTGAGAATGCTCTGTCAGATTCTGTATCAACTAAACCACCAGCACCTAATGTTAAACCCTGATGTGTTAGGTTATCAGCTAAGTTTAAGAAGTTTGTTAAACCAGACTGAGACTTGTTTGTTTGTGATGCAGATGTATTTGCAGATGTGTTTGCTGTAATAGAAACAGTTACATTTACAGTAATAATATCACCAACTTTTTTAGCTCTGTTATCTTTAAAGAAACCATTTGAACCTGTTTGCCATAATGAACCAGGAGATGATTTTTCAGGCTGAGATGATAAGTAATCTGCAATTAAGTCTTGAGTTAAGTCATCTTGTGTTTGTTCATTTATGCTGCTTGTTTCAGGGTGTTTATATGGAGAGCATGCCTGAATAGTAAAAGCTAGCATTAAAATTAAAAGATATTTTTTCATAAACTTAAATCCTTATTTTACTTCTACAATGTTATCTGCAATAACTTCTGCTGTAATTGTTTTATTGCTTTTAATGTTTTTTACTTTAATTAAATCGCCTTTTTGGCCGTCTTGTAAAGCTTGTCCTTTTGATTCTAATACAATACCAGGAACATTGTATTTAACTTTTACCGCTTTGTTTTTTCTTACCATTGGTTTTTCTCGTAAGTAGCTGTAGCGTAAAGTCATACCTGGGCGAAGTGTTCTTAAAGCTTCTAGTCCTGCAGCGTCATTAATATTATCAATAACACCATTAGGAACTTTTTTCCTATTATAGTCAACTAACTCTAGGTTACTTAGGTTTACAATATCACCTCTTTGTACTGTTATTTTTACTGTTGCTACTTGTGGAGCAGTATTAGCTGCGTGTGCTTGTAGGCTATAGCAAAGAGTAATAAATGAACCCCAAACTAGAATTAAAAGTATTTGTTTAGCTTTGATAGTCATAATATTAACGCCTTAATTTATTAGATTTGAGAAACTCGTTCCATCATTTGGTCTGCTGTTGTAATTACTTTTGAGTTTAGCTCGTAAGCTCTTTGTGCTGTAATTAGGTCAGTAACGGCTGTAATAGAGTCAACATTTGATGTTTCTAAGAAACCTTGTAATAGTGAACCATAGCCTGAATCTGCAGGGTTACCATCTGTAGCAGGGCCTGAAGCGTCAGTTTCAGCAAATAAGTTATCACCTAATGATTCTAGACCAGCTGGGTTTGAAAATGTTGAAATTGTAATTTGTCCTAAGTTTACAGAAGCACCATTTACTTTAGCGTTTACAACACCTGTTGAGCTAACTGTTAAGTTAGTTGAGCCTTGAGGTACTGCAATAGCAGGGTCTAATTGGTAGCCTAATGAATTAACAAAATTTCCATTTGGATCAATTTGGAAGCTACCATCTCTTGTATAAGATGTTTCACCTGATGGCATAGAAATTTTAAAGAAGCCTTCACCTTGAACAGCTAAGTCAAACGGGCTAGATGTTTTTAACATATCACCTTGTGTATGAATTTTATATACAGAGTTTACTCTTACACCTAAACCAACTTGTGAACCAGTAGGTAAAGTAGTACCAGAGCTTGAGCTTTCTGCACCTGCAACAGCATTGTTTTGATATACAAGGTCGTTAAAAGCAACTCTTGACGCTTTAAAACCTGTAGTATTAACGTTGGCTAAGTTGTTAGAAATAACATCAACATTAGTTTGTTGTGCATGCATACCTGTAGCGGCTGATCTTAGTGCAGTTATCATAATTTTATCTCCTGTAAATAATAATTTTCAATTTTTTTGTTAATTCGATTTCTTTACTTGCAAGCGCCGTGCCAAAAAATAAAATTAAGATATTTATAGGTTAAATAGTAATTAAATAGGGTATATATAAAGTCATATATTATAATAAATATATTTTTATTCTTAAATTTATTGCAATCATTATAATTTATGTTTATACTAATAAGTATACAGATGAAATAAAAAGAAAAAATGTCTGTAAAACAATCCAAAAAAATGTGGCTTCGGCCTTAAAAACTATAATAGAAATAATAATTTCTTAATTATCTAAAATAAAAATACGCAACAGGTGTATAAAAAAATATTAAGATAATTATAAACTAAAAAATAAAGGAATGTGTTATGTCTCAAAAGAAAAATCAATTTGAATCAAGATTAACTAGCCAAATCGAACAACTAAGAAAACACGGTTATTCAGCTGAAGTTGTAATTAGAACAACTCCAGAAGCTACAGATATTATCAACTACGCTAGACTGTGGGAGCACATTATTGTTCAAGCAGATAGAAAAACTAGAGGTTACATGGCTAAAAGCTCAAGAGATGACTTTGATAAAACAAGAAGAGACTTTCAAGAGTGCATGTCAATCATGTCAGAAAAAATTCAGCAAGCTTCAGAACGTCACGATTTAGACCTTACTGGTACTAACTTTGTTTCAAGAATTGCTCAAAGATATGGTATCGCTGATAAAGTTAGAAAAAACCCACCTCAAGTACAAGCTAAGCCAGTAGAAGATGCTCCAGCGCCTAAAAAAGATGCAGAAGTTAAAAAAATTGCTCTAGATGAGGTTGACGGACTATAATAAATTTATTATAATAGGTCTGAATAATATTTAGAACATAAGGTTGTTTTAAATGTTTACTGACTAATTTTTAGCTGTTATAGCTTTTAATTATAAAAGTTATAACAGCTTTGTTTATTTAAAAAGACAAGAAATTAAAAAAGGAATATTATTTTGGACTTTATTAAAACAGTACTATTCTCACTTTCAGTATTAGGTTGTGCATTATGGGTAGGTGCGATCATTCAGGCTAAGAATGATGAAAAATTAGAAGTTGCTTGTAAGCCAGTAGGTTTTGCTATTAGTAAAATTCAGGTTGTGGCTACAGGTTTAATTGGATACACACCACAGTGGACATACTCAGCAAGAAGAGTTTTAGAAGGCGGTTGTTACTACTTCTTCTCAACATTCTTATTTGCAGATGAGAAAGGCATTGGCCAAATCAACACTGGTGTACATAAGTAATAGAAAAGATTTTTATGCCAAAACTTATAAAACAAAGAACTATTAAAAAGCAGGTTAGTGCATCAGGCATTGGCCTGCATTCTGGTAATATTGTAGAGCTTACTTTAAAGCCTGCAGCTGCTGATAGCGGTATTGTATTTAAAAGACTTGATATTGAAAACTCAGAGTTAATTAAAGCAAAGCCAGAATCTGTAACTGATACAATGCTGTGTACTCAAATTGGTACAAATCCAGCACAACGAATTGGTACAGTAGAACACTTAATGTCTGCACTATATGGATGCGGAATTGATAATGTAATTGTAGAGCTACAAGGCCCAGAAATTCCAATTTTTGATGGTTCATCAGCTTCATTTATGCTACTTATTGACTCTGCAGGTATTGTTGAGCAAGAAGCAGATAAAAAATTCATTAAAATTATGAACCATGTTAGAGTTGAAGAAGAAGGTAAGTTTGCTGAGTTTACTCCAAATGACGCTTTCTCACTAGATTTAGAGATTGACTTTAACCATCCAGTAATTCCTAAGCAAGAAAAGCGTTTTGAAATTACAGGCGAATTTTATAAAGAAGATATTGCAAGAGCAAGAACATTCTGTTTTCAAAAAGATGTTGAGTATATGCAATCAATTGGTTTAGCTTTAGGTGGTGGTTTAGATAACGCTATTGTTGTTGGTGACTTTGCAGTTATTAACAAAGACGGTTTACGTTATAAAGATGAATTCATTAGACATAAAGTTTTAGACTGTATTGGTGATTTATACATGGTAGGTCATCCAATTTTAGGCCACTTTAACTCACAGTTAACAGGCCATGGTTTAAACAATAAGCTATTAAGAGAAATCTTCTCAGATGAAAATAACTGGAAGTATATTACTCTGCCTGAAGATAGCTCGTCAGTGCCATTTATCGTATAAGTATTTATTAAATTAAAAAAACCTGCTAGTTTGCAGGTTTTTTTATATTGAAAATCTAATATAATTTTATTACAATAGATATACTTCTTAATAACGCTTAGCAGAGGTTTATATGGATATAGAAATTAATCTTAAACAATATCCATGGAGCGATCCTCCAATTGAAGGTGCAAACCTTAAACAAAAACTCTCATTTTTTCATAAAATGATGTCTCAAATAATTATGCATAAGGAATATTCGATTGAACTTACCGATGCTTTTAATGAAGCATTAATTAAAACATCGTGTACATTGTTGTCTCGTCATTCAAAAGTGGTGCATAGCCTTTCACTAGATAATCATTTGGTTCAAGTTAGCTCGTTAGATGAGGTTATCTCATATAGAAATGCAGAATACTTGGGTAGCCAAATTATTATTGAAAGTGAAGTTTATAAAATACCACCTCGTAATGTTAATTTGCAGAACATGGCTTACTTTATGGTAAGAAAAATAGTTGCTGCAACAGATGACAAATTCGATGATGGCTATCTTAGTAAACATGACTTAATGGTTAAATTGGCGATGCAGTCAGCAAAGAGTTATAGATTCCCCGAACAAAATATTGAAGTTGCAAAGCACTTGCTTATTTTTGCTCGTGCAGATAATGTTATTAAGGTTCTGTATGACTTGTCTTTACAAAAAAATATTTCATTTACTTTTGAGCAAATGTTAAGTTTACTTACACACAATATACTGACATTTTTCGATGATTAAATTTAATTAAATAGGGCATTATTTTATATATGCCCTTATTTTTTTGGTGAAAAATAACTAACATCTAAAGTACTATATATAACAGTTACTTACTTTATGAGAAAATATTGATGAAAATATATAACTATAAAAAAAATTATATAAAATAGCTTTTAAATTGCTATATTAGAGCTAAAACAGCATTGTCAGAGATTGCTATTTTCGTTAGACTCCAAAAAAGATTACAACAACAAAAAACAGACATACATACACACACAAACACACACTATAAAAAATATAATGTTATAAAAAGAGAGTCGCTTTTATCCTCGGCTCTTTTTTTATTTTTTAATTAACAAAAAAACACCCATTAGGGTGCTTTATTTATATGTAATATATGTTATGATGTGTATTGCCCTTTAACAGCATCTAACACTTGAATTTGCGCTGACTCGTAGCCATTGAAAACATTTCGTTTTAATTGTCCGCAAACTGTTACTTGTTCATTTAAGTTATTTAGTAAAAACGGACCTAAGTCAGAATCCATTGCTGAAAATACAATGCCGTTAACTCTTCGTTTTGTAATATCTGTTAAAGTAATTCTAACATGTTTTTCTCCAACTACTTGTGCATAGGCTAACTTACCTGTTACAGCAAATTTAGGTTCTGGGTTACCCATACCATAAGGTTCAGCCTTTTCAAGTGCTGAAATAAGCTCTAAACCAGCACCAGATACAGATAGAACACCATCAAGTGAAATTTTTGGAACTAAAATCTCTGGGTTTTTTGCAACTGTTTTTTCAACAGATTCAAGAAAGCGTTTTTCAAACTCTGCGATGTTTTCTTTTTCAATTGATAAACCTGCAGCCATACCATGACCACCACCAGCTATTAAAATATCTTTGTTTTTACGAACAATTGCACCTAAGTCAACTCCGCTAATAGAACGACCAGAACCTTTAGATACTTTTTCGTCAATACCAATAATAAATACTGGTAGATTGTATAGTTCTTTAATTCTTGAGGCTACAATACCAATAACACCAGCATGCCAGCCTTCACCAGCTAAAACTAATGCTTTAATATCTGGGTTTTTAGCAACTTTTTTTTCTGCCATTAAAATAGCTTCTTCTTGAACTAAAGTTTCAATTTCTTTTCTTTCTGCATTTAAGTCATGTAGTTGGTTTGCTAATTTGCCAGCAATAATTTCATTTGTTGTGCTTAATAGTCTTGAGCCTAAAGAACAGTCTGAAATTCTACCAGCGGCGTTAATTCTAGGACCTAATACAAAACCACAGTGGTATGCTCGTGGGCGTTCGTTAATGCCTGTAATATCTGCTAATGCTTTTAAGCCAATGTTTTGCCTTGTAGATAAAACTTTTAAGCCTCTATCTACTAAAACTCGGTTAATACCTTTTAGTGGAACAAGGTCACAAACTGTAGCAACTGCTACTAAGTCTAATAACATTTTAAGGTTTGACTTTGTGCCTAAAGCTCTATTAACAGCAATAGCTAATAAAAAGGCAACTGTAGCACCACACATGTAGCTATACTGCCCATCTTCATCAATTCTATTTGGGTTTACCATAGCTACAGATTTTGGAATGTCGACTTCGCATTGGTGATGGTCTGTAATAATAACATCTAAGCCAATTGCGGCAGCTTTTTCCATTGCATCAAATGCAACACAGCCACAGTCAACTGTAATTACTAAGTTATGCCCTGTAGATTTTAGTTTTTCAAAGGCATATTCATTTGGGCCATAACCTTCGGCCATTCTATCAGGAATATATAATGTTGCAGTAACTCCAATAGATTCGAAAAATTTAATTAAAATTGCACTAGCACATGATCCGTCAACATCATAATCACCAAAAATAGCAATTTTTTGTTTTTCATTTACTGCTTTTACAATTCTATCTGTTGCTACTTGCATATCTTTAAAATGCATAGGATCAGGCATATCAGCTAAAGAACCTTCTAAATATTGTTTAGCTTCTTCAGTTTTTACACCTCTGTTTAATAAAACACGAGCAACAATTTCGCTAAGCCCTAATGACTGCGACATGTGCATTAAATCTTTAAACTCTGGTTCTTTTAAATTCCAAATTTTACCAGTGATAGACTGCATAAATAACTCCTAATACATTGATTATAATTTGTTGTTATGATAACATAAAATATATGTAATTAAAAACAAAAAGGTAGATGAGATGATTAATAATAAAGGTGCAATGTTCGGTCTTGATGCAAGAATAGCATTAGCAATTTTTGGTGCACTGTCGGTAATTTCAGGTGCGGCATTATATAGTGCAATTCAGCAAAGTAGAATTGTATCATATGTTACAGAATTAAATGAATTAGCAAAAGGGGTAGAGTCGTACTTATTAGATGTTGGGGCTGATTTTCCTAAAAGAACAGGTCTTAATTATATGGCAGAATCTGAAGAGTTATTAACATCAGGCGCTACAGGTTGGAAAGGTCCTTACTTTACATCAATTTATAACACAACATCAAAAGGTTTTGTATCTAACCAGCCTGATGAAAACTCAATTTATGTGGTTGATATTGTAGATGATGCAAAAGCATTAGGTGGATTAGTGCATTCAGGATCTTCAGGTTGCTTAGCAGGTGCTGACTCGTGCCATTATTGGGTTAGAGTTATTAGAGTAGAGCTAGCAACAGCCCAAGCAATTGACGAGTATGTTGATGGAACGGATGATTCTGAAGCTGGTAAAGTTAGATATAGCTACCATTCAGGAACAGATAAGTACTTTGTTTGGTTTAAAGGTCCACGAACATTTTCTACATACGAATAATTAAAAAAGCTCCCACTAGGGAGCTTTTGTGTATTGTATATATATGTTGATAGTTTTAGTTGTATGTGCTATCATTTTTTATGTTTGTTATTAAATTATTATTTAAGGTGTGTTATGAAAAAAATATATTTAATTATGCTACTTGTTTTATTAAGTAGCCCAGCTTATGCAACAGAGGAAGTTGTAGATACTATTATAGCTGCTGCATTTATGGTATCTATTGCAATTAGCGCAATTATTTCGGGAGTGGCATTTGTTTTTGCTTTATTTATTGCTATTCCTGTTTTTGTAGTTTCTGCAACATATTATACTGGTAAAAGTTTTATAGTTAAAGAAGCTCCACTACCAATTTATGAAACTCAACTATGTGAAGCAGCTAAAGATTTAAGCTTAGACTTTACATCAGATCAAATTCCTAATGCTTATTATGCAAATAAACCATTTAATGATTTAGACTTTGAACAAATCAAAGAACTAGAACCATTTTTTAAACCTTTAGATAAAGTTAATCGTAAACCTAATTACTTATGTATTGATTCTGATGGTGAGTGTAGAAATAAATTAGAATTAGATTTCAAAGAAAATTATAAGCAAGCTACAGGTCAATGGAAGCCAATAAGAGCATTTACTTATAATAAAAAATCATTTATTCAGTTACAATCTGAAACATTAGATGGTAAGTATGAAACTGCAACTGCAGATTTTAACCTTGTATTTAATTATTTTAATTATGATGGCTTTTATGTTTTTAGAATGGTTG
>PTJW01000003.1 GCA_002937495.1 Pseudomonadota bacterium
TCATTACCAATTATCTGCGCAGCAGTACTATCAGATAAAACTGTAGAGCTAAAAAATATTCCAGATTTATCAGATATTAGCCTATTATTAGAATTATTAGAAGAAATTGGCTGCCAAACATCATTTTCAAAAATAAATAGATCTATTACAATTACTCCAAACATCAAAAATACAGAATTAAGCGAAAAAGCAAATAAAATGAGAGCATCAATTTGGTTGCTATCTCCATTATTAGCTAAAGCTGGTAAAGTTAAACTGCCTTATCCGGGTGGTTGTTCAATTGGTGGTCGTCCAATTGATATTACATTAGATGGCTTAAGAGCATTAGGTGCAACATTTGAAGATAGCCAAGACTATCTAATTGCTAATACTGAAGGCTTAAAAGGTGCTAATTTTAGAATGCACTTCCCGTCAGTAGGTGCTACAGAAGGTTTAATGATTGCCGCTGCAAGAGCAGAAGGTACAACAGTATTATCAAATATTGCAGTAGAGCCTGAAGTTATTGATACAATGGACTTTTTAAACTCAATGGGTGCAGATATTAAATTTACAGATTCTCATGAAGTAACAATTAATGGTGTTGCAACATTAGGCGAAACAGTTCATAATATTATACCAGATAGAATTATTACAGGTACTTATGCTGTAATTGGTGCTTTATGTGCAGGACAAGACGGTATTTTAATTGATAACTGCCGCCCTGATCATTTACAAACTGAATTAAATGTTTTAAAAGCAGCAGGTGTTAAAATGGACATTAAAGAAAATCAAATCTTTATTCCAGCACAAGAGCGTAACTATAAAGCTACAGATTTTGAAACAGCTGTTTATAATGGTTTTGCTACAGATTTACAGGCACCAATTATGATGTTCTTAACTCAAGTAGAAGGTTTATCACATGTAACAGAAAATATTTATGAAAATAGATTCATGCATGTGCCAGAGCTTAACAAAATGGGTGCGAACATTCATGCAGTGTCAAACCATATTGCTATTGTTAAGGGTAAAACAGACTTAGCAGGTGCAAGCGTTGAATCAACAGACTTAAGAGCTTCAGCTTGTTTAGTTATTGCAGGCTTAATTGCACAAGGCGAAACAGTTTTAGGTAAAATTGAGCATTTAGATAGAGGCTATGAAACATTAGAAAAATTCTTAGCAGATATCGGTGCAGATATTAAAAGGGTATAAATATGACTAAATTTATTTTAGCTAGCCAATCTCAAAGAAGAATCGACTTTTTAACTGAACTAGGTTATCAGTTTGATATTATGGCTGCAGATATTGATGAGTCTGCTAAAAAGGCTGAAAGACCAAGAGATTATGTAAGAAGAGTTGCTTTAGAAAAAGCTCAAAAAATTGCATCAGAAAACCCCAATAGAGATATTTTAGCAGCTGACACAGTTTGTGCTGTTGGTAGAAGACTATTAGGTAAACCAACTGATAAAAACCAAGCATTTGAATATATTAAAATGATGTCAGGTACTTCTCACAGGGTTTATTCATCTGTATGCTTAATTAAAGCAAATGGTGAAGTTAAAAATAAAGTTATTGAAACTAGAGTTAAGTTTAGACCTATGTCAAACCAAGATATTAACCATTATCTTGAAAATGAAGCAAACTGGAAAGGCTTTGCTGGTGGTTATGCAATTCAATCAACAGTTGGTTCAAGTTTAGTTAAGTCTATAGTTGGCAGCCCAAGCTCGGTTATTGGTTTACCATTATATGAAACTCAATGTTTATTAAAGCAAATTTAAAAAAGGGCAGTTGTTAAGACTGCTCATTTTTTTTACATTATATAAATAAATTAATTAAATGAAAATATATAAAGGTACATTTATGCAAAAAATATTTATATTAATCGTAGCATTATTGCTTACAGTAAATGCATATGCTGATGATAGTACATTGGTTAAAAGTATAAAGAAAATTGAAACAGACTTTGATGCAAAAGTTGGTGTAGCAGTTTATGATTTAAATACAAATGATTTATGGTCATATAATGCAGATGAGACTTATCCTTTAATGAGTACATTTAAAACACTTGCTTGTGCTAATGTGCTAAAACAATTAGATGAAGGTAAGCTTAGCTTAGATACTGAAATTAAAATTGACAGTTCAGATATTGTAACTGAATGGTCTCCGGTATTAAAAGATAAAGCAAACCAAAGCTTAACTATTAAACAGCTTTGTGATGCTATGATGATGCAAAGCGATAACTCAGCTGCTAATATTATTCTAAAAACATTAGGCGGTCCTGAAAGTATTACGCAGTTTGCAAAAACTTTAGGGCAAACTAAAACAAACTTAACTCGTAATGAGCCAAACTTAAATAATGTAACCGCATTAGATAAAATAGATTCTACAACACCAAATGAAATGGTTAGAATGTTAGACTCATTGCTTTATACTAATATTTTAAGTGAAAAGTCAAAACTACAGCTTTTAGAATGGATGAAACAAAACCAAGTATCAGATATTTTATTAAGATCTATTACTCCTGAAGATGTTAATATTGCTGATAGGTCTGGTGCTAATGAAGGTGGTAGGGCAATTACTGCAGTTGTTTGGAATGATAAAATGAAACCAATTATAATTGCTATTTATATTGCACATTCAAACTTAGAGCAAAAATATTTACATGAAGCAATAGTAGATATTGGAGAAAAAATTTATCGCCAGTTTAAAGTTATCTAAAAAATAAAAAGACCTACTTCTGCAGGTCTTTTAGTTAAAATTTTTATTATTCAACAGGTGGAATATTTGAAATTGTATTTAAGTGTAAAACTTTACCATCAAAACATAGGTAGCGTGTGCTTGCCATGCCATCTGCTGAGTTAACTGTTTTAACTTGTTGGCTTTTACCAATATCAGGACAGTTTCTTGATTCTTCACCCCAATTCCAAATAGGAGTTTGCTCTTTAATATGGTCATTAGTTTCATTAATTCTGTTAGCTAATGCTTTATCAGCAGCAACTAAGTTAGGTAATGATACATTCTCAAAGTTAACCCAAAGGTCAATTAAATCGTCAATTCTTTTGTTTGCAGCTTCAACTTGCTTTTTTAGTTCAGCATTTTGCTTTTCTAAACCTCTAACATAAATAGCGTGTTGCTCAATATCTTTTTTAAGCTGGTATGTTTCTTGGTTAATTCTTTTAAACTCAACTTCGTTTTGTTTTTGAGCATAAAAGTCTTGAGCTGTAGCATTTGTTGCAAATAATAGTGTTAATACAATGTAAAACTTCTTCATTTTTCTCGTAATCTTTATTTTGTTGATTATATATAGTTGTTGTTTAATATTATTTTAATATAACATGAATTTTTTTAAAAAGAAATAACTTTTATAATGCTGTATATGCAATAGTTACTACTTTTACAGACTTTGCACCTTTATCTTTAAGTTCTTGTGCACAAAGTTTAACAGTTGAGCCAGTTGTAAATACATCATCAATTAAAATAATATCTTTATCTTTTATAATAGTAGATTTAGCTAAAAATGCTGATTTAAGCTGCTTTTTTCTTATCTTTGCAGATTGCCCTGTTTGATGAGGTGTATGCTTAACTCTTTTTAATGCATTATTTGAGTATTTAATATCAGTATTTTTACTTATATATTTAGTAAGTAGACTGGCTTGGTTGTATTTTCTTTTTAATAGTCTTTTAGTATGCACTGGCACTGGCACAAGTAGGCAGTTTTCAGATTTAAATCCGTTTACTTGTTTTGTAAGTAAATTTGCTAATATTTCAGCATAATGTGGTTGATCATGGAATTTTAAGTTTGTAATAATTTTACTAATTACATCGTTATAAACAAATCGTGCATTAAAATCATCAATTATCTTATCTTCTAATATATTGCATATAGCTTGGTGTTGTTTAATGTTAAATTCTTTGGTTAGTTTAATACAGTCTAGGCAAAAACCTGTGTAGTATGAGCCAGGTAGAAATTTGTCGCAATTTATGCAACTTCTAGGGAAAATTAAATTAAATATAAAAGATAGTAGCTTTTTTAACCTTAACATTATATACTTATTCTGGATTTATAGATTATTAAATTAATTATATACATATTAATAAGATACATTAAAATTATGAAAAAACAAAGCTTACAACAAATAAAATTTAGAAATCAATATTTATACTTAATTAGAGAAGTTATTGATAGTGCTTTATTTTTTAAAAAACCATATGAAAAAATTTGCTTAATTACAAATTGTGTTTTTTCAAATAAAGTTGCTAGTTTAGTAAAAAGTCATTTTTCTAGTGCTAATATAGATATTATTGATTTTAGAGAATTAGATACTTTATCTGCAAAATCATATGATTTAATATTAGCTCCATTATCATTGCAGTTTATGAGTTCTTTAAAATATGATATATCAAAAATCTCAGATTTATTAAATTCAGATGGTATATTACTAGCAAGTGGTTTTAATGTTTTATCTGCAAATGATGGTATTATAGATTTTAAATTATATTTAAAAGAAAATGGAATATCTCCAAAACTTATTAATATTTTTGCATTAGGGGAATTAGTAAATAGTTTTTATTTCCAATCAAAAGCAGTAGATAGAGATAATTTTATAATATCAGGTTCAAAAATAGAAGTAGTTAACTTATATTGTCGTAAAAAAGAACTAGAAGAAGTAAATTCAGGCTTTAAAATTAAAATAGATTAGATTAAAAACAATGGTTTATTAGATGGTAAACCATTTTTTATGTTAAAAAATATGTAGCAAAAATGCAAAAAAGTATAGCAAAAGTGTTAAAAGTGACAGAAAACCGCAAAAAATTTTAAAAAATATTAAAAAAATGCAAAAAGCTAAAGTGCTTAAAAAACAATAACTTAACTTAAATAGATGATAAAAGTACTAAAAAAGCAAGAAAAAAAACAAAAAAAACTGAAAAAATCTGCTTGACTAAATAACAGAAAGAGCTTTAAAGTTATATATAGAAGGAAAACACAACTATGTGTAACTTCTTATGCAGATGGGGTAGCCAACTCTAATAATTTAATTAAATTTAGTTGTTAGACTAACTTTCTCAAAGGGTGGTTTTAAAAAATTTATATAATAAGGTTTTTTTAAAGATCCAAATATTAATACTAAAAAAAGGTAGTATAATCGTGAATAAGACAGAATTAGTAGCAGTAGTAGCTCAAAAAGCAGGTTTATCAAAAGCAGATTCAGCTAAAGCAGTAGACGGTATTCTAGAGGCAGTTGCTGAAACTTTAAAAGCTGGTGAAGAAGTAAGAATCGCTGGTTTCGGTACTTTCTCAGTGGCTCACAGAAAAGCAACAACAGGTAGAAACCCAAGAACAGGTGAAGAACTACAAATCCCTGCTTCAAACCTACCTAAGTTCAAGCCAGGTAAAACACTTAAAGATACAGTTAACTAATCTTAAGTTTTTTATACATATAATCAAGCGCTCTATTTTAGAGTGCTTTTTTTATTTTTTTAAATTGTTGTAAGTATCTATAAAATATAAAGAAAAGCAATGCATTGTAAAAAAGCCACAATGCAAAGTAGAAATACGCGAAATTCTTGAAAAAAAGTGAAAAAAGCGGTATTATAAAAAAGACTTATTAATTATGAGGTGTTATATAATGAAAAAACTACTATTATTAGCTATGTTTATTTTTGTGTCTTCTGTGGCAAATGCTGCTACATTAAAAGAAGGTGCGCTTTATTGTGTTAGCTCAAAGAAAATTACAAGCTATTATAAATTCATTGAAAATAACTATAATGACTATGCCCAACAGCTTATGGATAGGTCAGATTGTTTTATAAAAGGTAAAAATGAAGAAGTTTTTGTTAAGTCTGAGCAAAAGAAATTTGTTGAGCTGCAGCTTCTATCTGGTTTTACTATTTGGACAAAAAAAGAGAATATTACTCGCTAGGAGATTAAAATTATGAATAAAATTGCAGTAAAATTATTACTTGTTGGTGTTTTAGCTTTCGCTCATGTTGAAAAAGCTAATGCTATTTGCTTAGATTACTGGTTAAAAGGTCCATCAGCATGTAAGGAAGATCCTGAAGAAAAAAATAGAATTCTTATTCAGGGTGGTAATGTAAACCTTAATGTTAAAAAAGATGAAGCGAGAATTAAATACGAACAGGATTTAGATGTTAAAATCGATAAATTCTTAGCTGGATATGGTAAGCCACCAAGAGAATTTGTTGCATTCCACTTAGACCCAACTTTAGAAAATGCTGTTAGATGGGTTAAAAAGTTTAATGAAGAACATGAAAGAACTATGAAAATTGCTGTAGCTTGGAAGCAAGCTGACAGACTATTCAGACAGTACAAAGCAACTGGTGAAATTTTATTACCTGCAGATTCAGGTGTTAAACCATCTCAACTTAAATACCTAAAAGAAGCATTTGAAGAAGAAGCTACAGACTTACCAAAAGTTAAAGGCTTTGGTGTTGACTTACCTGGTAACTGGGATGAAGATAGACTTTCAAGAGATTATGCAAAGTTAGACTATAAAGATGCTGATTTAGCAGAAGCTGCAAGCAAACTAGCTAACAAAGGTGAAAAAGCAGATTATGCTTTAACAAACCTAGAAAGAAGAATTAAAGTAAACGAAGCTAAAAAGCAAGAGCTAGAAGCTATGGTGGAAGGTAAAGCTAAAGAAGAGTCTAAAAAAGCTACTAAGAAAGAAGAGAAGTCTAATAAAAAAGAAAAGTTAGAAATTAGCTATTACTTCAGTGCTATTTGCCCATACTGCTCAAAGTTTAAGCCAGAACTAAAAGACGCTATTGCAAAATATGGTAAAGATAACATTCAATTAACTTGTGTTGATATGACTCCAAACGGTAAAAGATCTCCTTCAAATGTTAAAGGTAAAATCGACTGTAAGTGGAGACAGCTTATCCCTGGTGAAACATCAAGATACGGTGTAAGCAAAACACCAACACTATTAGTTAAGCGTGGTTCATCAAAAGGTTTAGAATTACTAGAAAACTTCCATACTTCAAAAGCATTATTAGATTACTTTGAAAATGGCGGTACTCCGCGTAAATAGTTACAAATATTTTAAAGAGGTTTTTAAATGAGCGAAGTTGAATCAAATTATGACTATAAGGGCTTAGCCAAAAAGCGTATGCTTTGGGCTATTAAGCCAATTATGGGTGTAGGTATCGTTGTTTGGATTGCCCATCCTTCAACAGCTAACGCTATGCACGATGTTACAACATTGCAGCTTAAAGGCTTTTTAGTTGGAGCTATTTATGGTCTTGTTATTTACCGTGAAGAAATGAAGAAATTCTGGTTAAAACAACGAGTTAAAAATACAGATATTAAAAATCGTGTTCCTGATGAATATTATATGGGGCATATTGATAAGGTTCTTCGTTCTAGAGACGAAAGAGAAATTTAAGGGTTAAACTTATGAGTAATAGTTTAGAAACATTATTAATTGAATCTTCTATGATGACTAGGCACTGCTTATGTATTGGTGCTACTGGTGCTGGTAAGTCTAACTTTTTAAACCTTATCTTAAAGCAACAGATGATGAGAGGTGCAGGTGTATTAAACATTGATGGTAAGTTCTCTAACGAAGCTTTAATTCAGTTCTTAGCATTAACAAAACAGCATAATAGATGGCATGATGCTAGAGTTATTAATATTTCATCAGAGGCGCACTCAAACTCTTATAATCCACTTTTAAGAGGTGATGCCGATGAGATTGCATCTCGTATTATGCAGCTAATTCCAGAATCTAAAGGTGGAGAGTTCTTCAGATCATCAGCTGGTAAGGGCATTAGAGCTTTATCATCATCAATTACTAAAATTGGTTTACCATTTAACTTTAGAGATTTAAAAACAGCAATGGTAAGTAACAGAGCTTTAGAATATTTATTTCATGTTACACCAGAATCTCCAGAAAAAGTTGAAATGCGTAACTTTATGTCTGAAATTAGAACATTAGACCCAAGAAGTGGACAAACTATTATTAATGACCAGAAAAAAGGTCAGGCGTTTAACGACTTATCTGCAAAATTAAACGACTATACTAACAAAGAAATGTTAAATAGTTACTCTCCAGAGGTTGATTTATATACAGCTATTAAAGAAAATGCTTTAATTTTCGTAGCCTTACCAACACTTACAAAGTCTGAGTCTGCAATTAACTTTGCTAAGCTATTATTATCAGACTTAAGAACAGTTATTGGTACACTACAAAATGAAACTTACAAACCATCACCAACATTTTTATGTTTAATGGATGAGTTTTCAAGTTATGCAACAAGTTCTATTGATACAGTTTTTGAACAGGCTCGTTCTACAAATATTTGTATGTTCCCGCTTATTCAAACAATGTCATCACTTTCAGATCAAAAGCGTGGTTTAAGTGAAGACTTTAAACAAAAAATTATTGGTAACGCATGGAATAAGTTTGCTTTAAAACTTAAAGATGCTGAAAGTTGCCGAGAAATGTCAATTTTAGCAGGTGAAAAACTACAAGAAAAAGTTAGTGAATCATTTGGTGAAGGTTTAAACTTTAAAGGCGGTGCTGAAGATGCCTCTATGCTTAGAACAAGTGATAGAAGTAGATCATACGGTAAGTCTGTATCTCATGTAAGAGAAGCTATTGTTCCACCAGAAGCGTTCGAACAATTAGAAATTGGTGAAGGTATTTACATTGGTGATAACGGAGTTTACAAAACACGAACTCCATATCTTGACTTTGATGTAAAAGAGGCTACAATTGATATGCCTAAGTTCAAGACACCACATAAAGAAGGTCTATCATTATCTGATAAATTTGCAGATAATGGCATGGCTTAATTTTAAATTTATAGATTATTTATAGAAAGAGGAAATAAAAAAATGGAAATAATGGGTTATACAATTACAGAATGGGTAGCAAAGGCATATTTAGCAGCAGAAACTCTATTTACATGTGTTCTTGTTTTCATGGGTATTATGACTGTTATTTGGACTTTTAGAGTAATGAAAGATCCTGCAAAGCAATTTGATCTAGCAATGGACTTATTTAAAAATATTTTTGTATGGACATGGAAAGGTATCTTATTTGTATGGATGTCAATCGTATATCTATTTAATATGATTATGCGTGTATTTGCAGTTATTTTTGCAACAATTAGAGATTTCTTTGTTTCAAAAAACTAAAATTTATATTATTAAATTCTTAAAACAGTAGCTAAAAGTTGCTGTTTTTTTAGTTTTTTAGTCTTAAATTATCAAAAATGTGTTAGTTATGTCACACACCTATAACTGTTTGTTAATAGATACTTAATTATCTATTGCATAGCTTATTAATAGCTAATATAATCAAAATTGTAAGAATATAAATTCATCAAAATTTCACAAATTAATTATAAAGGGTGCTAAAATGTTTAAAAAAGGTTTAGTATTAATCGCAGGTACTTTTGCTTTAGGCGCATGTGTTCCACAGCAGCCAATGGTAATGCCTCAAGATTTACACGCAGTAAAATTAGAATCTGACCAACAAAAAGTTGCGTTAAACAACTTATCTGACAGAGTTAGAAGAGTAGAAAGAGCTATGTTAAGATTAGATAGCAGAATGAAACTAGTTGAAAGAAACGAACTAGCTAGATTCTCATCAAATCAATCTACTCAAACACCAATGCTAAACACACAAGCTGGTTACAAGCCTACATCATTTAAAACTTCAAGTGATATTGTAAACTTTGCAAGAATTAACTCACCATTTGCAAAAAGAATTCAGCCTACTTACACAGCACCAGCTATGCAGTCAAATATTGTGACTTCTTCATTACAAGTTGCACCTAAGCCAGTAATGCAAGTTAAACCACAAAATCAACTAGCTAGCGCAAACAATGTTATTTCAAGCCTACCAAGCTTAGCTGATACATCTGCAGACATGCAAGAAAAAGATGTTTCAATCTGGACTATTGAGTACTCAGAGAATAAAATCTGGCCTACAAGAGACCAACTAGCTGAGTCTAAAAGCGTTGTAGACTTACTAAGAAGCGAAACACCAGTAGCAGTATTTGCTAGAGGTGCTAACCCTTCATCAAAAGAATTCAGAGAAAGAGTAAGAGCTTTAAGCCGTTACTTAGGTAAAGTTGCTCAATCACAAGATGTAGCAATTGCAGCAATGCCAGCAAACCATCTAGACAGAGACACAATCGAAGTTCTAGTTGCTAAGTAATGCTCGTTTACCTTTACAGTGAAATTATTAAACAAGACAATAGCAATATTGTCTTGTTTTTTTAGGTGATATATATTAAATTAAAGAAGTTATTTATAAATAAAGATAATCAAAGAAAAACAAAGGAAAATAATTATGGCAAAAATAAGACCAATTAGCGGATTCCCAGAATTCTTACCACAGCAAAGAATTGTAGAACAGCAAGCGTTAGATGTTATCCGTCATGTATATGAGCTATTCGGTTTTATTAATCTAGAAACAAGAACTTTTGAACCTGTAGATGTATTAGCAGGTAATGGTGATGATAAAGAAATTTACGCTGTTTCAAGACTGTTTGCAGATGAAGCATCTAAAAAAGAAGCAAAGCTAGGTTTACACTTTGATTTAACAGTTCCATTTGCTCGTTATGTTCAGCAAAATAAAGGTGAGCTGACATTCCCATTCAGAAGATACCAAATGCAAAAAGTATTTAGAGGTGAACGTCCACAAGCTGGTCGTTTCAGAGAATTTTTACAAGCTGATATTGATGTTATTTGTGAAAATGAACTACCTTTATACAATGATATTGAAGTTCTTCAGTCATTATTTACAGCATTATACTGCTTACACGATCAACTGCAAATTCCTGCTGCAGTAGTTAGATTAAACAACAGAAAGCTACTTGAAGGTTTCTATAGAGGTTTAGGTATTACAGATATTGCATCAACATTGAGAATTGTTGATAAGCTAGATAAAATCGGTGCTGAAGAAGTTAAAACTTTATTAGTTAAAGAATTAGAACTATCACAAGAAAATGCTGATAAGTGTGTAGCTATCGCTCAAATTAAAACACACGACTTAAGCTTTGTTGAAAAAGTAAGAGAGTTAGGTGTAGAGCATGAAATGCTAGATGAAGGTTTAGAAGAGTTAGCTGAAATTATGGATCAACTACAAGCTTATAAAGCTCGTAACTTTGATGAAGATATTAAAGCTGATATTATGGTAGACTTATCAATTGCTCGTGGTTTAGCTTAC
This sequence comes from Pseudomonadota bacterium, assembly GCA_002937495.1. Taxonomy (GTDB): domain Bacteria; phylum Pseudomonadota; class Alphaproteobacteria; order UBA1280; family UBA12223; genus UBA12223. The sequence continues at coordinate 11,181 of PTJW01000003.1, forward strand.
TATACAGGTATGGTGTTTGAAACATTCTTAATGGGCCATGAAGATTTAGGTTCAATTTCATCAGGTGGTAGATATGATAACTTAGCAAGTGATGAAAAAACAAAGCTACCAGGTGTTGGTGCTTCAATTGGTTTAACAAGAATTTTAAGTGTTATGTTTGAAAGAGGTGTGCTTGCTCCTACTAAAAAATCAACAGCAGATGTATTTGTAGCTGTAAATAATATGGAAACTCGTATTAAAGCTCAAATGACTGCAGAAGTTTTAAGAATTGAAGGTTTTAAAGTTGAAATTTCATCAAAAGATAATAACTTAGGTAAGCAAATTCAAGTAGCAGATAAAAAAGGTATTGAGTTTGTAGCATTTTATGATGAAGAAAATCCAGATTCAATTAAAGTTAAAAACATTGTTACTGGTCAGCAAATTTCAGCTAAAGTTGAAGATTTATCTAAAGTTGTTGAGTTTGTTGAACAGCAAAACGACTAAGTATAAAAACCTTATAAAAAACAGCCTATTAGATAGGTTGTTTTTTTATTGACTTATGTTAATAAAAAGTTTGATATAGTAATGCTTATGTGTTATCGTGTTGGTTGTATTGGGAAGATTACATAACATGAAGTAGAGGGTAAAACATTGAAGTTGAACTTAATTAAGGTAAAAGATATCTTGCTTATTTTAGAAAGAAGCTACGGGCATGAAACTAACACAACAGTGGCCAATAGATTGGTTTCATCTTTAAATTCTAGCGAAGTATATTGCTATTTAAAACTATTAAAAGAAATTAGAGCTATTGAATGCTTAGATCCATCTTTAGGTTTTAAGGTTTCTAAGCATGATGTAGCTATTGAATCAGAGCAAGTAATAGAAATAACATTTTTAGGCCGTCAGATTTTAGAATGCCTAGCAAATCCTAACTTAGTTAATAAGTTAACAGGCGGTGCAAGAGAGGTTGGTTATAACAGACTATCAACAATACCAACTTTGGCAATTCAAGCTATGTTTAACGAAATGGGTAGATAAACTAGAACTGCTTATGCAGTTCTTTTTAAGTTGTAAATTGTTTAAAATATGATAGTATATCTTTATATTGTAAATTTTTAAGGAGCTATTTATGGCTAAAGAATACGAAAGAAAGTTTATCTTTAAAGGTGGTAGAAAAGCTGCTGAAGATTTTCTAAAGCAAATGAAGCGCGTTAGAAAGCAACCTATAGACCAATGCTACTTTGTAGAGCAAGCAGCTGATATTTTATTTGATTGGCTAAAGCAGGTTTGGGTTATTCAACTAAATAAGTCAGACTTATGTCTAGAGGTTAAAGCTTTAGATAAAGAGCTAGATCAGCTTTATAATATTATTCATCATGTTGATGGTAACTTAATTAATATTCATGGTTCATCATTTAGACTACGCAAGAAAAAAGGAAAGTTTTTATTTACTGCTAAGTTTATAGACGATGACGAGTTTGAATATGAGCTTGATATGGCTGATGATACTTATATCCTTTGGGAAAGTTTGCTGGCGCCAGTAAGTAAATTACGCCATGTGTTTAAGTTTAATGAACACACTCGTGAATTAGACTTATTTAATAAAATAAAAACACCAGATCATCTTCTAGAAATTGAGTTTGAAACTCTAGAAGAAAAAAATGCATTTGTTCCAGAAGACTTTTTAATTGAAGTTACAGGTCAAAAGCAATACTCGAATAAATTTATAGCTATATCAAACAGCAAGTTTGCATAAAGCTAAAAAAAGAACCGCTAAATGCGGTTCTTTTTATTTGCATTGGTATTAGTAAGCTCTTGCGAATAATACTCTTTGTTTTGAAGGTTCACCTGTAAATGCACATTTGCCTTCTTTACCTTCTTCAGTAAATGGTAGGCATCTGATAGTTACGCCTAAATCTTCTTTAATTTTAGCTTCAAGGTCTGCATCACCATTCCAGTGAGTTAGTGCAAAACCTGGTGCTCTTGCACCTTCTTCATCTTTTGCAAAGAATGTATAGAATTCTTCTTTAGTGTCAATTTTTTTAATATTGTCATTAAGAAGAGTTTCAGCTTTTGCTAATAGGTTGTTGTGCATTTCATCTAAAGTAGCTTTAATTGATGATACAAATTCGTTTCTATCAATAGCTTTTTTATCTTTAGGGCTTAAGTCACGGCGACCCATAAATACAGTGTTTTGCTCTAGTTCCTTAGCGCCAATTTCTAAACGAACAGGGATGCCTTTTCTTACCCAGTCCCATGATCTAGAGTTAGAGTCTGAATCATCAAGAACAACATCTAGTGCTCGGCCATAATATGCCATTTCTTCAAGCTCACTTTTTATATTTTTACAATATTCTAAAACATCTTCTGCTTTTTCTTTGTTCTTAAGCATTGGAATAATAACAATGTGAGATGGAGCAACTCTTGGCGGTAATACTAAACCGTCATCATCAGAGTGAGTCGCAATTAAGCCACCAATTTGACGAGTTGATACACCCCATGATGTAGTGTATGCAAACTCTTCTTTACCTTCTTTAGATTGGAATTTAATGCCTAAAGATTTTGAGAATTTTTGACCTAAGAAGTGTGAAGTACCAGCTTGTAGTGCTTTTAGTTCCTGTGTCATTGTTTCAAATGTATAAGTATCTTCTGCACCTGGGAATTTTTCTGACTCTGATTTAGGGCCAGAAATAGAAGGAATAGCCATTAAGTCACGGTTAACATCAGTATAAACATTTAGCATTTCCATAGTCATTTTTTCTGCTTCTTCAGCAGTTGCATGAACAGTATGTCCCTCTTGCCATAAAAATTCAGAAGTTCTAAGGAATGATCTTGTTCTGTTCTCCCATCTCATAACATTAGCCCACTGGTTAATGCAAAGTGGTAAATCACGGTATGAGTTTACCCATCTTGAGAATGCTTCACCAATAATCATTTCTGAAGTAGGCCTAACAATGTAAGGGTCTTCTAGTTTTCCTGCTGGTACTAGTTTACCGTTTTCATCTTTTATTAGTTTTGAGTGAGTAACAATTGCAGTTTCAGTAGCAAAGCCATCAACATGCTCAGCTTCTTTTTGTAGGTACTCTAGAGGGATTAATAGTGGGAAGTATGCATTTTGTGCACCTTTAGCTTTAAAGTGTTTGTCAAATTCTGTTTTAATATTTTCCCAAATACCTAAGCCCCAAGGTTTAATTGTCATGCAGCCTCTAACAGGAGAGTTTTCTGCTAACTCAGCCATTTTAACAACTTCTAAATACCACTTAGAGTAATTTTCTTCTCTTGTAACGCTTAGTGCGTTCATTTGTTTTTTTGTCATTTTTAAACATCCTTTTTGTTATAAAAGCCCAGGGGTTAACCTGAGCTTATATAATTAAATTTATATTACTCAGCTTCTGCCTTCATGTGAGGGAAGAAGATAACATCTCTAATTGATGGAGCATTAGTTAAAAGCATAACGAATCTATCGATACCTAAACCAGCACCACCTGTAGGCATTAAACCGTACTCTAAAGCTCTTACGAAGTCTTTATCATAAGGCATTGCTTCTTCATCGCCTTCTTTAGCTTGTTCCATTTGACCAGCAAATCTTTCTGCTTGGTCAATAGGGTCGTTTAGCTCTGAGAATAGGTTAGAGTATTCACGGCCAGCAATAAATAGCTCAGCTCTTTCAGTTTCTGTAGTAGAACCTTCGTGAAGTTTAGCTAATGGAGAAACTTCAATTGGGTGGTCCATAATAAATGTTGGGTTAACGATGTGGTGTTCACATAGCTCTTCAAAACATTCGTTTAAGATAAAACCAAATGACCAGCCATCTTTAGCATGTACGCCTTTAGCTTTAGCAAAAGCTCTAATTGAAGCTTCATCAGCTAGATCAGCATCTGTAGCGCCACCCCATTTTTTAACAGCATCTTTCATTGATACTCTTGCCCAGTCTTCAGGCTTGAATGAAATTTCAACATCGCCATAAGTTAGCTCTAGGCCACCAGTTACTTTTTCACAAACTGTTGTCATTAGGTCTTGTACAAAGTCCATTTGGTCATGGTAGTTCATGTGTGTACCATACCATTCTAGCATTGTAAATTCAGGGTTGTGACGAGTCGATACACCTTCGTTTCTAAAGTTTTTACCAATTTCAAATACTCTATCAAAGCCACCAACTACTAATCTTTTTAGATATAGCTCAGGTGCAACTCTCATGTACATAGGCATGTCTAGTGCGTTATGGTGAGTTACAAATGGGCTTGCTGAAGCACCACCTTGTAGAACCTGCATCGCTGGAGTTTCAACTTCCATGTAGTCTCTACCTGCAAAGTAATTTCTTACTTCTGAGATGATTTGGCTTCTTTTTCTGAATGTTTCTCTAACATCTTTGTTCATGATTAGGTCAACATAACGCTGTCTGTATCTAACTTCTGTATCTGTTAAACCGTGGAACTTGTCTGGTAGAGGTCTTAAAGTTTTGTTTAATAGTCTCCATTCAGTTACTTGTAGTGTCATTTCACCTGTGTTTGTCATACCCATAGTACCTGTAGCACCAATTAGGTCGCCTAAATCTGAATAGTTTTTGAAGAATTTAAACTCATCTTCACCAACGCCATCAACTGAAATAGCAATTTGAATATCATCAGAGCCATCTTGCACTCTAACAAATGCAAGTTTACCCATTTTACGCATAAACATAATACGTCCAGCAATAGAAAATACTTCTTCGCCAGCTGCTTCTATAATTTCTTCTCTTGTTTCAAACTTCTTGTACTTCTTAACAATGTCAGCAATCTTATGTTTGGGCTTAAAGTCGTTAGGGTACATGTTCTTACCCATAGCTTTAATCTCATTGAATTTTTCTTTTCTAGCTAACATTATTTGGTTCATATCTTCCATATGAAGTACTCCTTTAAATTTAAAGGCATTTTTTGCCTTTTTATTGATTATATTTATAAGTTGAAAACAAGTGGTTTAAATTTAACCACGACTGTTTTAAATTATAATAAAAAATCAGCGGTTTTTCAAGAAAAAATCTTGATAATTATAAAAAATATAATGTTTTTTTACTTAAGTAATATTCTTACTTTGTTTTTGTGAGATTAATAGATGCTTTTTTGTTTAAATTTAAATTGTATTTTTTTTATTTCTGCTAGTAATAAAAATTAAAATGCGTTATGATTAATTTAGAATAATGAATGGAGAATTTTAATTATGCTTGAAGCAGTATTTTTATTAGTAGGTATGATTATTGGTGCAGCAATTGTTTGGGCTGTTAACCACTTTTTAATTAAAAAAGACAGTGAAAAAAATGAACACATGAAGGCTATTTTTAATGAGCTTTCACAAAATGCTTTAGATTCACAGTCTGAAAGATTTTTACAGCTTGCCCAGGCAAAGTTAGAGGCACAAACTAAAGAAGGTGAAAAAGATTTAGAAGGTAAGAAAAAACTTATCGATAGTTCTTTAGGTAATTTAAAGCAAGATTTAAATAAGGTTGAAAATCTAATTAGTGAAATGGAAAAACAAAGAAGTCAGTCGTATGGTTCTTTAGCAAACCAGCTAAAAACAGCAACTGAGCAAACAGTTTCATTACAGCAAGTTACTAATGAACTAAAATCAGTATTATCAAATACTAAAGTTCGTGGCCAATGGGGTGAGCGAATGGCTGAAGATATTTTAAGAATGGCTGGCTTTATTGAAGGTGTTCAATATGAAAAGCAAGAAATGCAAGAAGGTGGTAAGTCAAAGCCTGATTTTACATTTAAAATGCCAGATGGTCATATCTTAAATATGGATGTTAAATTTCCGCTTAATAGTTATTTAAATTATTTATCTGCAGAAGCTGAAACTGATAAAGAAGCATATAAAAAGCAGTTTTTAAGAGATGCTAAACTAAGAATTACAGAAATTGGCGATAGAAACTATATTAATAACAATACACTAGATTATGTTCTTCTGTTTATCCCTAATGAGCAGGTTTACAGCTTTATTAACGAGCATGACAGAACAATTTTAGACGAAGCATTAAAAAGAAAAGTTATTATTTGCGGACCTAATACATTGTATGCTATTTTAGCTGTTGTTAGACAAGCAGCGGATAACTTCCAGTTAGAAAAAACATCTTCTGAAATTTTAAAAGTGCTTGCTGACTTTAAAAAGCAATGGGGCTTATACACAAATGAATTTGAAAAGCTAGAAAAGCAATTCGATACTTTTGAAAAAACATTTGCTAATGTAAAATCTAATAGGTCAAGACTATTAGAAAAGCAACTTGATAAAGTTGAAGAATTAAGAAATAGAGAAACTATTAAGCTTTTAGAAGAACAACAATAAGGAAAAATAGACGCTTTATGTTAAAAGTTGAAATTGTAAAATCTTTACAAAATAACTACATTTTTGTTTTAACTTGTACTCAAACAGGTAAAACATCTGTTGTTGATCCATCTCAGGCGCTAGAGGTAGAAGAGCATTTAAATGGTAAAAGGGTAGATATCATTTTAAATACTCACCAACATGATGATCATTGTTATGGTATTAAAGAATTAGTAGAAAAACATCATTGTCATGTTTATTGCCCAGTTAATGATATTAAAGATGGTATTGGAGCAGTAAAATATGTTGAAGATAGGTCTTTACTAACAGGTTTAAGAGCTAAAGATACTATTAATATTGGTGAAGTTCAGTTAGAGGTTATGGAAATTCCTGGGCATACTATGAATCACATCGCTTATTTTGTACCATCACAAAACTTACTATTTAGTGGTGATACTTTATTTGCAGCTGGTTGTGGTAACACATTTGATGGTGATGTTGAGGCTTTATATAATACTTTAAATAAATTTAAGTTTTTACCAAAAGATACAAAAGTGTTTTGCTCACATGAGTATACTCTTAATAATATTGAATTTGCTTTAAGAGAGTATCCTCAGCTTGAAACTTTAAAATCAAGATATGAAAATGCCAAGGTCTTATTAGCAAATAATATCCCATTAGTACCATTGCATTTATCTGAAGAGCTATTTACAAATCCGTTTTTATTAGCTCCTGATTTAGAGTTTTTTAAAGACTTAAGAGCAAAAAAGGATAAATTTTAATTTGCTTAAAGTAATTATTTAAGCTATTATTGTTTAAAGAATAAGAAAAAAGGAAGCTGTTAAAAATATGAATATTAAAGTAAATAACTCTTCATCTGTAAAAAAAGCAGGTAAAACGTCAAAATCTAAAGCATCTTCTGCTGAGGGTTTAGGTTTCGCTAGTGCTTTAGAACAGGCTCAAGGTGCAAGCAAAGCTGAAGCAACATCTGCAGTATCATCTGTAGATGCGATTAATAGTTTTGTTTTAGATACTGCAGAGCAAGTTCCTACGCAATCAAAGCAAAGAGGTTATTATATTTTAGATTTATTAGAAGAGCTTGAGCAAGATATTTTAGAAGGTAAGCAAACTCAGGTTGCTGATAAACTAGAAAAAGCACTTGCAGTAGATTCAGTTGATAAAGATTCATTACCTCCTGTAGTTAAAGAATTAATGGATGAAATTGATGCAAGAGCAGCTATTGAATTAGAGAAATTAAGAAGCTAAACACAAAAATTAGACTAAAATTAAAAGCCCAAATTTTGTAATTTGTGGCTTTTTTGCCATAATTAGATGTTTTTGTTTGTATTTGTTAGTAAAATATATTTGCATGAGTGTTAACTTTTTTGTTATTATATAGCAAAAGGAGAATTTTTTATGAGAGAAGTACCAAGAAATATTGATGCGCCGAGTAGAGCACCTGAGTTTGCTATTGCTTCAATGGTGTCTTATTATGGTGTTCAGTACCTTACAGAAAATCCTTTAATGGCATTTATCAGTTGTATTCTGGTAAACTATGTTGTATATAGGGTAACAATTGGTAAGCCTGAAGGAGCGGCTTTCCGATTAATGTATAAACTTGGTGGTCTTAATAAATTAATTCCGTCTCCAAAAAAAGTAAAAAGATTTGAAATCTAAGTCTTAAAAATAAAGGGTAATATAGTGGACTTTATCGCTAGAGCAGGTAGCTTGATTGACCGTGGTCACAGAATTATTGGTATTTTGTTAGTTGTAGTAGTTGTTCAATTCTTATGGGTACAATCTGTAAGAGAAGAAAAAGCAGTTTTACAAAGACAAATTAATATTATGAACAAAACACAAAGTATTTATGTTGTTCCAAACTCACAGGCAGCTGTTTATAAGCCTGCAAGTAGTGAGCTATTACTTTCTACATTTGTAGACTTTGTATCTCAAAGCTTATTAACATATACTCATTCTAACTTAGAAGATCAGTATAAGAGTGTAAGTAAGTTTATGTCTCCAAAATTACTAGAGCTTTCAACAAAAGTTTACTTAGATGAAATTAAAAAATCTAAGCGTGAAGGTATCTCATCATTATTTATTGCAGATAGAACTTCTACAGAGCTAAGTGAATTTAGAGAAACTGGTAAAGTTGATAGATACGGCCACAGAACATATGAAGTTATCTTAAAAGGTAAAAGACACTTTATTATGGGTGGTGTAGTTACTGAAACTAAAGACATGGAAATTGTGATGCACTTAAAAGAAACTACTGCATCTGAAGTAAATCCATTTGGTTTCGAAATTACTAAGTTTGCACAAAGAAAATCAAGATAATTAACTAATTTAAATAAAATAAGTTTTAACTTTAATAAGGGGTAAAATATAATGAAAAAAATCTTATCAGCTATTTTTGTATTCATGCTAATGATTACAGTGGCTCAAGCTAAAAGCATTAAGTGGGAAGGCGATGAAGATGTTCTGTCAATCGGTTTAAACATGACAGACGTTTCTCAGGTTACATTCCCAGAGCCAATCATCAACATTACAGTTGAAGATCCTGACTATGTAGATGTTTTAGTAGTTCAAGGTTATGGTAATAAAACATTCAGAATGAAGTCAAACTATGACAACATGGCTACAAGAATGTTCTTAACTGGTAAATCAGGTAATACATATGTTGTAATCGTAACAACAGGTGTTCCTTACTATGCGATTGTTAAAATTGTAGATGGTACAAAAATTAATACTATTGCAAAAGCAATTGCTAAAAAACTAGATGAAAACGCTTTAATTAGAGCTATGGCTTTAGATAAAGACGTTCCTGGTATTAACAGAGAAACACACGTTATTCCTAACTGGTTCACTGGTTCAAACATTACATTTGAATTATCAGAAATTTGGCAAACACCATTACTAACAGGTTTAGTAGTACATGTTCAAAACAAATCTTCAGTTGTTAATGAAGTTAATGTTCCAGCTATTAGCATTCCTAAAACTGATGAGTGGGGTGAGCTAAGAAAGGCTTCAATGGAAAACTTAAGACTTGAGCCTTATGGTAAACCAGGTGATAAAGGTCTATTATTCTTAGTATTTACAAGACAATAATAGATAATTAAAAAATAGGTTATTTATATGAAAAAACTGCGCGTTTGCTATTTAGTTCTGAGCTTTATATTTGCTTGTGGATCTTCTTATGCTACAACGGCAGTTTTTTCTGAGTCTGTTTCTAAAGATTGTTTAAGAACTATTAAGCGTATGGAGCTAAAAGAAGGCATTCCTAATGGCTTACTTCACTCTATTAGTTTAGTAGAAACAAACATTGGTCAAACTGGTAAATATTACCCTTGGCCATATACAATTAGGTTAGATCGTTATAAAGGTAAAGTTATTACTGATATTGACTTAGCTTTTGAAGAGTTAGATTTACTAGTAGATTTAGGCTTTAAAAACTTTGACTTATTATTAAATGGTCAAAAGTATTATAGTTTATCATCATCTAATCTTGAAGATATCTTAAATACAGCTACAGATGCAGAAACTATTCATATTTCAGCAAGAAGTACAATCAAGTACTTAAAAAACCAACAAGAAGCTAAAAAAGTAATTACAAACTTAGAATATCATAATTGGACTAATTTTAAAGTTGGTGTTATGCAGTTAAGTTATAACTCTTTAAAAACAGAACTTAATGATGTTTCAGAGGCATTAAATCCATATACTAATACAGGTATAATGATTAATCAGCTGAAAAAAATCAGACGCCAGCACACATGGTGGGAAGCGGTTGGTAAATATCATTCTAAGCAAAAAACTAAAGCAAAAAGATACGTAAAAAACGTTTGGTCAATGTACCAACGAGTACATAAAATCAGAGTAAGATAGGGTTGTAGATTATGCAATTAAATCAAATTCAAAAACAAATCATAGAACATGATGGAAATTCAATTATTATCGGTGCTCCTGGTACTGGTAAAACTCTGTCTATGATTTTAAGAATAAAACAGCTGCTTGCTCAAGGTGCAAATCCAGAAACAATAGGTGTTGCTTGTTTTACCCCTAAAGCTGCATCATTAACAAAAAGTTGGCTTTTAAAAGTTTTAGGACAAGACGCTAAGCGTATTAAATATGGTACATTTAAAGACTTTGCAGAAGCAGAGCTTAAAACAACAGGTTCTTTAGTTGGAGAGTTTGCAGATAACTCTCAAATGAGAAGACTATTACACCAAGCAAAAAGAGCTACAGGTTTTAAAGGTTCAATTCATGAGGCTGAACATATTGTTAGAAGCTTTAAGTCAAAAGCTAAAAAACCTCAAAATACAGATGAACATTACGACTTATTTTCAAAATATCAAGACTTAATTCATAATAGAAACTGGTATGATAGATATGATTGTTTAAGGCAGCATCTTATTTCATTAAGAAACGATATGGCTCAGCCGTCTCGTATTAAATACTTATTTGTTGATAATGCTCAAGATATGAACCAGATTCAATTATTATGGACTTTAGAGCATGCAAACTCAGGTATTAAGGTTACCTTAGCAGCTGATGATGATCAGTGTATTTTCCAGCGTTCTGGTGCTATGGGTAGTAAAGTTATTGATACAGTTAGAGAGTTTGAAATTAGATTTGAAAAATTTGTTTTAGATACTTCATATCGTTTAACAAATAACTTATCTGAAAAAGCATATAAGGTTGTTTCATTAGCTGACCAAAGAATTTCAAAAGGTGATGTTAATACATTAAATGTAGAAACAAGCATTGAAGTTAAGCAATATAACTCAAAAATCCAAGAAATTGAGGCATTAATTTCAAATATTAGACATTATTTTAAAAATAATGTTAAAGGCAAAGTTGCTGTTATTACAAGAAACGATGAAGATGCAAGGTTTATTGCTAAGTTCTTTTTACAAGAAGGTTTCCCATTTACTGATTTCTCAAGAAATATTTGGGAAATGCCAGGTTCTATTGTTGTTATTGATATGCTAGAGATTTTACTAGGTGTTGCAAATGATGTTGTTCTAAAAAATGTTTTATCAACATTAGGCTTACATTCAAAAACTATTGATCAGCTATTTTCAAAAGGTTTAACTGGTCAGTCATGGTTACAAAATGGCGCAACATTAGACTTAAGCCTTGTAGATGAAGAATCTGAAAGGAAAAAAGTTGTAAAAATTCAATCACTATTAGTTTCATACTATGCTTTAAGAGTAAAGCTATCTATTAAAGATATCTTTAAAGCACTGTGTTTTGAAATGATGAGAACAATGTCTCCAGAAGATAAGAAAGATGCCCTATGTGCAATTGAAAAAGTTCTTAACTTTAAAGGTGATATTAAAGAAAATATCGACTTAATTAGAAAAGATAGACAGTTAAACCCTAATTCACAATTAATTTTAGGCCCTGTTCGAGAGTTTAGAAATCTAGAGTTTGATGTAACTCATATGCCATTTTGTGATTTAAATACATATCCATATGACTATAAAGTTTTAGGTAAAAAGAACTCATCAGATAGAAGAATCTTCTTTACAGCTTTAACAAGATCTAAAGATGCGGTGTATGTTTCATACTCATCACCAACGCCATCAAGCTATTTAAAATACTTACAGTAAGGAGCTTTTATGAAAAAAGGAGCGAACGGTAGCTGCAGATATGTCAAACGCGGAGCTATGTTTGGTTTAGATGCAAGAATTGCCTTGGTGATTTTTGGCGCATTATCTGTAATTTCAGGGGCTGCTCTTTACAGCGCTATACAAGAGGCTAGAGTTGTTTCGGTTGTTGTTAGTATGAATGAGCTTGAAAAATCTTTAGAGTCATATCTATTAGATACAGGTGTTGATCCTGAGATGGATAGAACAGGCACAACAACATATATTATTGAGGTTAGAGAACTTGTGGAATCTACAGTTTCAGGATGGAAGGGGCCTTATACATCGGAAACTCCATGTGAAACGGGTAATGCAAATGGGTTTTCTGTTCCTAATTGGGCAATGTCTGGAACATGGGCAAGTATAGATAGAGCTTTATATGATGAATCTGATGGCTCAAAAACAGATTGTTCTGTAGGTCCTAATTGTTTTTATTATATTAGATATGCTGGTTTAACAGAGTCAGAAGCAAATGCTTTAGTTGAAAAGTTAGGCGATAAAGCATTTACTAACTCATCAAATACCCATGTTTTATATAAGTCAGTGCCTGTTTTAGCAAGGTAATTTATACTTCTAATAAATAAAAAGCCAAGTATTAATTACTTGGCTTTGTTAATAAATGCAATAGAGTTAAAGTCATCCATTTGGTTTTGGACTTTTTTATTATACTCTGCTTTTTTCTTTCTATTATATTCTTCTAATAAGATTTCATGTCGCTTTTTTTCAAGAAATAAGCCTTTCATAACTTCTTTTTCTTGTTCTATAAGTTCATCAATTTTAATCATTTGATCATCAAGATATGCAATACCTGCTTTTGCTTTGACTGCAAAATTATGAGCCATATTAAATCCTAAAGAATCATCTTTTACAGAATCAATTTCAGTAATAATAGCTTGCTTAAGCCTTGTTTTTTCATCAATGAAGGCTTGCTTTTTATTATTTAAATCAGCAATAACTTGTGTTTGATCATCAAGCTTTTTTTGCGATATTTTTAATAATGTATTTAGCGTTTTAGACATATTATACCTCTTTATCTAATAGATGATACAATAGTTCCTAATGTTGTATAACATTGTTGGAAGTTTGCTGGTTCTGTATTTTTTTGCTTTAAAAAGCTTGAAATAGCAGGCTCTAACTCAATGGCTTTATCTAAAGTTTCATCTGAACCTTTTGTGTAAGCACCAAGGCGGATAATTTCTTCCATTTCAGTAAATCTTGCATATAAGCCTTTAGCTTTTGAAATGATTTCATTTTCTTGGTCGCTATTACAGCCAGGCATACTTCTACTTACTGATTTTAGTACATCAATAGCAGGGAAGTGGCCCTTTTCTGCTAATTCACGAGTTAACACAATATGTCCATCTAAAATACCACGAACAGCATCGGCAATAGGTTCATCCATATCACCACCGTCAACTAAAACTGTATAGATAGCAGTAATTGTACCTGCATTTTTTGCTCTTGGTCCTGAGCGTTCTAATAGCATAGGAAGCTCGGCAAAAACTGAAGGTGTATAACCTTTACTTGTTGGAGGCTCACCAGCTGATAAACCAATTTCTCTTTGTGCCATTGCAAAACGAGTAACCGAGTCCATCATTAGCATAACTGCAGAACCTTTATCTGCAAAATATTCAGCAACTGTTGTGGCTGTGTAAGCAGCTTGTCGTCTCATTAAAGCAGGTTCATCACCTGTAGCAACAATAACTACAGATTTTGCAAGTGCATCTTCACCTAAAGTATCTTCAATAAATTCTGTTACCTCACGGCCCCTTTCACCAACTAGGCAAATAATATTAACTTCAGCTAAGCAGTATTTAGCAATCATACCCATTAAAGTAGATTTACCAACACCAGAACCAGCAAAAATACCCATTCTTTGGCCTTTGCATAAAGTTAAGAATGTATTAATTGCTTTAACCCCAACATCTAACTTGCCTTGAATTTTACCTCTTGTAGAAGCTAGTGGAGCTTGTTTTTTTACTGTTAATTTTTGATTGCCTGGGATTAATGGACCTTTGCCATCAATTGGTTCACCTAGTGCGTTTAAAACTCTGCCAATATATGCATCAGAAGGAGCAATAGTTGGGCTTAATTCTTTAAAATACACTTTACAGCCAAGGCCAATACCTGTGATACTATTAAATGGCATAAGCAGGCAAGTTTCATCTTTAAAGCCTACAATTTCTGCAGTAAATTTTTGCTTTAATGCGTTTTCAATAATGCATATGCTACCAACTGCTGCATTGATAATACCTTTTGCCTGTATTAGTAGTCCAGAAACGCCTGTGGTATACCCAAATTGGTATGTATCTTGTATATTTTGCGTGCTAGAAACAATTTTTTCTAAATTATTCACTTTTTTACTCCAAAAATATAAAAAATTAGTGTATTATTATTTGTATTAAGTATAACATAAAAACTATGTTATTAAAAATAAAAAGAAAAAAGGTTAAGTAATTATGGTAAATGATATTGTGGCAAATGGCGGTAATAATGTAGCAACAGTTGGTTCAGATGTTACTTTGCAGCTAGTTATATTTTCATTGTTAGGGGAAGAATTTGGTGTTTCAATTCATGATGTAAGAGAGATTATTAGTAATACTCAAATTACACCAGTTCCACAAGCTCCTAGTTTTGTAGAAGGTGTTATTAATTTAAGGGGTCAAATTATCCCAGTTGTTGACTTAAGAAAAAGGTTTAACTTAGAAGAAAACACAGATAAAACTGAAGTTAAAGTAGTTATTATTGAAGTTAACGATAATGTACTAGGTTTAGTGGTTGATTCTGTATCTGAAGTTTTAAACATTCCATCAGATTCAATTAAAGCTCCTCCTGCACTAGTTGCAAATGGTATTGGTGCTGAATACATTAAAGGTATTGGCCAATACAATGAGAAGATGATTATTCTAATTGACTTGCAAAAAGTTTTCTCAGCAGATGAACTAAGATCTGTATCTGATTTAGCTTAAGTTAGTTATAAAAAATAGCCTGTAATTTTATATTGCAGGTATTTTTTTATCTAAATAACTAAAAAAATTATAAAAAATACTGTTAAAACCTTGACAGTTATTAAGTATAGTCTTTATAATAATAAATAGATATAAAACTCTAGTAATAGGGTTTTTTTCTTCCCTTTTCTTTCTTAATATGAGGACACTTTTATGTGTACAAACGATACTAATTCTAAAATCGACCGTCTACTTTCAGCAGTTGAAGGTCAAGCAGTGGCATACGATCTTAATAAAATCAAAGAAATCATGAATGAAGAAGGCTTCGATGGCATCGTCGGCTTTAACTTTCGCCCAGTAGCTTTCACCTTTGAGTTCGCTCATGGTGGCGTTTCGTCATATTCATACTCTGAAGATGGCATTAAGGCATTTGTGTCTGACTATCATCAAAACTCACCAACTTCATTGCAGAAGTCAAATGAGTCTAAGATGCTGCAGGTTCGTTCTTCAATGATTGGCGAGCATGACTGTTTGTCGTCTATTTTAAGCGTAGTTGATACACTTTATTCAGCAATGTTGCTTGATGCTCATAAGGCAGAGATTGACGATGCTCGAATCGAGTTTGCAGAAGATGGTGTTTTCTCGTACGGCTTTAGCAAGACATTTATTCAAAAGTTCAATCTTTCTGAAGAAGGTTTGGTTGAGTTTGTGAAAATGCTGAACTCGCCGGCGCGAATTAAGTTCTTATCGAACTTTGTTAGCCCAGCACAGCAAAAGCAGGCTATTAAAGTCTTAAGTGCTATTTCTGAAGAGCATATCTTGGTTCGTACCGATCAGTA
>PTJW01000030.1 GCA_002937495.1 Pseudomonadota bacterium
AAATCAAATTCTATTTACCGTTGCTTTGGCAGCGGTAAACCTTTTTATGAAGACTACCATGATAATGAATGGGGAATCCCTGTTTATGATGATAGGCTATTATTTGAAATGCTAATTTTAGAAGGTGCACATGCAGGCCTATCATGGGAAATTATTTTAAAAAAACGTGAAGAGTATAAAAAATGCTTCTTCAACTTTGATGTTAACAAAGTTGCTAATATGACAGATGAACAACTAGAACAGCTGCTATTAAACCCTGGACTTATAAGAAACAGACTAAAAGTTTTTTCAGCTCGTAAAAATGCAATTGCTTATATTCAAATACAAAAAGAATTTGGATCATTTAGTAACTACTTATGGGCTTATGTAGATAATAGGCAAATAAATAATCATTTTGATAAGCCTGAAGATATGCCAACATCAACTCCATTGAGTGATAAAATTTCTAAAGACTTAAAAAAGCGAGGCATGAGCTTTGTTGGCACAACAATCATCTATTCATACTTACAAGCAGTTGGCCTTATTGATGACCATTTAACTATTTGCCATTGTTATAAAAAATAAAGAGCTAAAATATGATAAGATTAAAAAATAAAATACTTAATATATTTTCATATAAAGAAGGCTTAAAAACAGCATACTTCTTACTCCTGCCTCTTATTATTTTAACACTTTGTGCTACTAATATATTTTATACTAGTTATATATTTTTAATCACAATAATTGCTTATTTTGGGAATTTTATTACATTAAAGAAAAGTATTGAAATATTTACTAATAATGAATTAACAAACAAACCTATAGTTTATATTTTATACTCACTAGTTCTATTAATATTAATTACACTAATAACAACACAAACAAATTACAATCTTACAATAATATTTTTTATAAATTTACTTTATATAAATTTAATTAAGTTATCATCATATATAAAAAATCCATATTCAACTTTATTTATTCTAATAGTAATGTTAATTATTATGTTTTTTGTTGGATCTATGTTATTACAAATAGCTAAAATATAAAATTTATATATAAAAGTAGGCAATTTTAAAAATCTAAAATAGTCAAATCTAAACCATTGACATCTAATGGTTTAATATAGCTATATTTATTTGACACAACCTTATATTAGTACTAACATTATATGTATATATAAGAATGTAAGGAAATACCCTATGAAAGAAATCAGCCTAAAATTTGATGGATTTTATCCTAACTCACCTTCTCAACCAGATAGTGATGTGCCTGGTATTTTTGTTGTATATGCTGGTAAGGTAACTCCAGATAATAGATGTGTATTAAACAGAGTAATTTATATTGGTGAAACAAACTCAACAATTACACAAGCTGCTCAATCAAAACAGTTAAAAGAAAAACTAAATAAAAATATCGACTCTGATGAAGTTCTATACTATGCAATTGCAGAAGTAAGAGGCGAAGCTAAAAAACAAGCTACTGCTGCTCTTATTTTTGCCAATAAACCTATTTGCAATGAACAACAGTATGAAGAATACCCTTATGATAGTGTTACTTTATCGCATAAATCAGGAAGCATTAAAACATCACCTTTGATTTCAACATTTAAAATTTCAAACTAATAGTTTCTAGCCCGATAAAAGCAACCCTTGGGTTGCTTTTATTATTTGACGATAGCTTTAAATTGTTATAAACTATTATAATAAAATAAAAAAGGTATAAATACTCATGAAAAAAGGTGCGATGTTTGGTTTAGACGCTAGAATTGCCTTAGCAATATTTGGAGCCCTATCTGTTATTTCTGGTGCTGCTTTATATTCGGCAATTAAAAATACTAAAGCAACTTCCTTATTAACTGAAGCAAAAGAAGTAGCAAAAAGCTACGAAGCATATTATATTGATACAGGAACAGATCTAGCAATTTCAACAAGCAATAAAAATGCCTTAATGCTAAGCTATTTAAAACAACATAATATTACTGGTTGGAAAGGCCCATATACATCCTTAGACAAAAGTTCTGATAATGAACACACTTTAATATCTACACTATACCCTAATAGCAAAATACATTTATATTTAATAGATGATGCCCAGCAAGTTGGAGGTTCAACAAACCCTTCAGCATCAACACACTCATGCGATACTGGTGAAAAATGCACATCATGGGTTAGGTATGACCATGTACCATATAATTTATTACAAACTATTGATAAAATAGTAGATGGAACAGCTGATGATGATAGCGGTAACTTTAGATACATAAAAAGAACTGACGATACATCTGAAGGAAGACTATTTTTAAAAATCGCCTCACAATTTTAAATAAAAAACCAGCTCTTAGTAGGCTGGCTTTTTATTTTACATATAATTTTAATTATATAGTTTTTAATCGTCTAGTCTAAGTGCTGCAAGGAATGCCTCTTGCGGAATATTTACAGAACCAATAGACTTCATTCTCTTCTTACCTTTTTTCTGCTTTTCTAAAAGTTTACGCTTACGAGATACGTCACCACCATAACATTTAGCAAGAACATTCTTTCTCATAGCTTTAACAGTTTCACGGGCGATAATCTTACCACCAATAGCAGCCTGTAAAGCAACCTCAAACATTTGACGAGGGATAAGATCTTTAAGCTTAACTAGTAATGCTCTACCTTTTCTTTCTGAAAAGTCTTTATGAACAATCATACTTAAAGCATCTACTGGCTCACCGTTAACTAGAGTATCAACCTTTACAAGTTTTGACTCTTCAAAGTCTTCTAGTTGATAGTCAAATGAAGCATAACCTTTTGTTGAAGATTTTAATCTATCATAAAAGTCCATAACAACTTCGTTTAATGGTAAACGGAAGTTAAGCATAACTCTATCACCTTGGTAAGTCATTTCTTTTTGAATACCACGCTTACCAATACATAATGACATAACATCACCAATGTATTCTTCTGGCACAAAAATTGTTGCATTAATCATCGGCTCTAAAATTTTGCTAATTTTTTGAGGTTCTGGTAGCTGTGCAGGGTTTTGAATTTCAATAACCTCACCGTTTGTTTGCTCTACTTGGTACACAACACCTGGTGCTGTTGTAACAAGGTCAATATCAAACTCACGCTCTAAACGCTCTTGGATAATTTCCATGTGTAGTAGACCTAAGAAACCACATCTAAAACCATGGCCTAATGCAGGAGAAACTTCAGTAATAAATTCTAAAGATGAATCGTTAACTTGTAGCTTAGCTAAAGCATCTTTCATTTTTTCATAGTCATCACCTTCAGATGGGTACATACCACAAAATACCATTGGCTGAGTTTTCTTAAAGCCTGATAGTGGCTCTGCACATGGCTTATTATCAAGTGTAATTGTATCACCAATGTTTACATCAGCAACTGATTTAATAGATGCAGTGATGAAACCTACCTCACCTGCTGAAAGTTCATCAACCGGAAGATTATGAGGTTTAAATACACCTACACGCTCAACAGTATAGTTAATACCTGATGACATAAATTTAATTTTTTGACCCTTCTTAATAGAGCCATCTTTAACTCTAACAAGTAACATAACACCTAAGTAGTTATCGTACCAAGCATCTACTAATAAAGCCTTTAGAGGGTCTTCTTTATTACCTTCTGGTGCAGGAATCATTTCAACAATTTGTTCTAGTACATCATCTACACCCTCACCTGTTTTACCAGATACTGTTGGAGCTGCAGATGTATCTAAACCAATAATATTTTCAATTTCTTCTTTAACTCTATCTGGGTCTGCTGCAGGAAGGTCAATTTTGTTTAAAACTGGTAGAATTTCTAAATCATTTTCTAAAGCTAAGTAAACATTGGCTAGTGTTTGAGCCTCAACACCTTGAGATGCATCAACAACAAGTAAAGCACCTTCACAAGCCGCTAATGAACGAGACACTTCATAAGAAAAGTCAACGTGTCCTGGCGTATCAATAAGGTTTAGTTTGTATATTTCGCCATTTTTAGCTTTATAATCAAGAGTAATAGCGTTTGACTTAATAGTAATACCACGCTCTCTTTCAAGCTCCATAGAATCTAGCATCTGATCTTGCATATCACGATCAGCAACTGTACCAGATAGCTGAATTAGCCTATCTGCTAAAGTAGATTTACCATGGTCAATATGTGCAATAATTGAAAAGTTTCTAATATTTTGTTGTGACATATACTTTAAGTTCTTTCATTCTCTGTAATTTAATATTGTAAATTAGTAATTTTAAGGCCAAGTTACAATAAGTTAGCCTATAGCTATAATTTTTACTAAATATAGCTAATTTTGCCTTAAAAAGCAAGTTATTTAAGCATTATAAAATTGTATTTAAACTTACAAGCTTAAACATCAATTACTCTAATTATTATATAAACAAGTAAAAAACTTATCTACCTCGTTTATGTACTGGTATAACTTTTGCGCTATCTGGTACAATTAAGCCCTGTTCAAATGTATTTTTTTCAATATATTTTTTATCTCTAAACATATTAATAAATGGGCTAATTAAAAATAAAAATATAGAAAGTATTAGCATTTTTTGTGTTGTATCATAAAATGATCTCATACCACTTGCAATTTCAGGAACTAAATATGCTTGTTTTGGATTTTGAGGGTTATAATGAACCTTAACTATATCACCCTTTTTAAACTCTTGCTCTTTTTCTTTAAAGTAACTAAGCTCTAGGTTTTTATCTGCCTGTTTAAAAAACAGACCTATTTTATTATATCTAACTTTATCTACAATGTAACCATATCTAATGTTTAAATCGTAATATTTAACTTTACGACCTAGCATTTCACCTTGTTTTGCAACAGCTTGAGATTCAAACACTTTACCTTTTGTAGTCGGCCAGTTGTCTCTTGCTAACATATCAGAGCATAAAAACCATGCTATACTAAATAAAAACAAGCTAATAATTAATAATGAAACTTTAGCAACTGTAAATAAAGTTCTACCAACTAGTGAGTCACTCATAATAAAAATCCTTTAATAATAGTAAATAAATAACCTTGCAATATAGTAAAATAATTTAAGAAAGTGATAATTAGATTTAATTTAACAAAAAGAAATAATATTAAATTTTTAAATATTATGCCTTGCACATAATTGAGTAAAATTTAATGAATTTATTGAAGATTAAATTAAAAAATAATGCATAGGTCTTAAGTTATTTTACTATATTATAACTACTGCTAGGCTAAATGTCTATGATATTCGTATTTTAACGAATAAATGTCTCATCTTTAATTTTTTTACTACGCTGAACTGTTGGTTCTGATGTTTTTTCTTTAGCTTTTGGTTTTTCTTCTTCTGCTAGCTTAGGCTCATCAACAACATCATAAACAGGCTTTAAGTTTGAACTCTCAGTAAGAACTCTATAAAACCATTTAAATAACGGAATAAAGAATAATAAAATAGATAAATAGAAGAAGAACCTAGTTATATTATACCATGACTCAATGCCGCCTTCTGTTCGTCTATCAATATATGCCTGCTTAGGATTTTTAGGGTTAACATACGCTGTTATTTTTGAGTTCACTGGGTTATTTAAAATTCTATTTGTATAATCTTCTTTATTATAACTGCTAGATTTTAAGTTAACATAAACACCTTGCTTAATATATTTTCTATTGTTAAAAGTATATGAATATTCTAAGTCCCAAAAGTAAGTTTTTCGCATTGGGCTAACTTCATACTTAGCTTGGTTTTTATATTTAGCTCTAATATCTTCTACCATTTTAACACCAAGCTCAGATTTTGTAACAATAGCTTGTGTTGGCTGCCATTTTTTTTGATCTGCACCATCAAAATAAGTAACTTTAGCAGGCAAGAACATTGCCGTTGCAATAATAAAAAATACTAACTTTGCTAAAAAACTTAAAATCTTCATATCTTTAATCCTTTAATTAACCAATTTGTTTACTACTGTTTTTTCTAAGAGCTAAAATATCTCTAACTGAAAAACCTAAAACAAGCTCTAAAAACTTAACAATAAGCACTAACCATAAAATAGAAACAACTGCACTAAAAACATAAAATATTATATTTAAAACAGTTGGAACACCTGGTTTTAAAATAGCTTCATTTTCTTGCAATGGGTTATAGTAAACATCAACTTTTTTACCTACTGGGTATAAACTTACAGTTTTATAAACTGAAGAAGATGATGAGGTTGTTGTTTTTGAAATTTCATATTTATTACCAGTATAAGCAATACCATCAACATTATATGAGTATTTAAAAGATGGAAAATATACAGTGATCCATCTACCATCTGAATCTTGAGTTTGTTCTGATTTTACTTGAGCAAATGTAATTTCACCTTTAACTGTTGGCCAAGTTAAAGTTTGCTTTGCTTCTTCTCGCTGTTTACCTAATATAAAAGCAGCAAAAGTAAAACCACCTACAAAAATTACAAAAAACGCTGCTTTTTTAATATTTGCTATAATTGATATCATTTTAGTATTCTCTTTTTTATTTTTTTAATAATATTTTAAAGAGAATACCACAGCATTATAAAAGATAAAACCAGCAGAGTAAATCTCTACTGGTTTTATGTATTAAAAATAACACAAATTTTATAAAAAACCTATAAATTTCAGGAAAGAAAAATGCTCTTCAGCAAGAGCATTTTTCTATCCAAACTTATCATCTTGGTTTTTGTTATTTTTGTTATATTAAGTCTATCAGCCGGTTTAAGAAATATCAAGCCTTTTCGCAAAAAAATTAAACTTTTTGCATTTTTATACCTTTTTTACAGTCTTTTGATTGTCTAAGCTTTAACTTTATACAATCTTTAATCTATAAAATTAATTATTTAAGGGTTTAAATCAATTTTATAAAAGTAAACTTGTATCATAAGGATTATTTTTGCTATAATACAAATATGGAAAAATCGCAAAGCTTTAAACAAGCAATTATTTTAAATGTTAATTATACAGGTGCTAACATGGCACTTGTAACAATTTTTTGCGAACATACAGGCCTTAATAAAGGTATTGTTAAAATTGCTAAAAAACGCCAAGCAGAATTACAAAAAGGTAATATTATTGAATATTTACACCTTAAACGCCAAGAAGATAACCTTGGTACTTTAAAATTTAATCTACTTGAGCAAACATTTGTTAAATACTTTGACAATTTAACTGCAATTAAAAACTTAAACTATATAACAAAGCAATTAATTAAGTTCTTAAAACAAGACATTCCACAAATAACATTATTTGAAAGTACTTTAAAATTATTAAGAAATTTAGACATTGATAACTCAGATAGTTTAATTGCAATGTTTGATTATAACTTGCTTAAAGAAATGGGATACACTCTAGATACTAAAAACTATCTTAAGGTTGATGATGATGATTTAAGCCCTATTGCCTATATTTCACCTAGATCATGCAGAGTGGTAAGTTTAAACCTTGCTAAAGGCTATGAAAGCAAACTTCTAAAGCTCCCAAAAGTATTAGGTGGCCAAGAAGAAGAAAATCAAACTCAATTAATAAAACAAATTAATAAATTACTACTACGCAATGCATTAAATAGTTAAAAGCTCTCAATCGAGAGCTTTTTCTTTAATAACTTTATCTTAAGCTTTAACATTAGAAGGTAAGTCAGACTTATAATAAATTGTACACTTACCAGTATATCCTGGAGTATCACACATTAATCTTACATTACCAGTTGATGCACCTAAAGCACCATCAACCCTAACATCAATAGCTTCTGCTATTGACTTAGCACTCCATTGTGTTGCTATCCATAATGAACAAGTTTGTCCAGCAAGCATAGATGTACAGTTAATTCTTGAAGTCCAGTTAGTATCTTTACCATAATTCACACCTAATACTGAACCGCCTAAAACTGTAAACTCTAAATATCTTGAACTTGAAGCATCTAAACCAATATAAGGACCATCCCAGCCTGGTACATCTGTAGGATCAACCACTAATTTTTCTAAACCAAAGTAATTATTAGCAACTGATGTAGGGTAAGCTCCAGTATCTAAATAATAAGCCTCAAGTGCTTTATCTACTTCTTCTAGTGATGTAATATATGCCACTATTTTTGACTCTTGAATAGCACTATATAATGCCGCCCCACTAATTACACTTAAAGCACCAAATATTGCTAAAGCTATTCGGGCATCTAAACCAAACATAGCTCCGCGTTTGGTATATCTGCAGCTACCGATTGCTCCTTGTTGAGCTTCACTCTGCCTGCTCGCTAAAAACAGTTCCCCAAACTGATTTTTTAACGCTTGACAGTCTAATCCAAACATTGCACCTTTTTTCATAATGTATCCTTATATTTTTAAATAACTAAACTCTTAAATTAATTTAACATAGCAAAAACAAAAAAGCCACCCGAAGGCAGCTTTTAGAATTTAGTCTTGTAATATTTTTACCACTTTGTAAGAACCCACTCGTTCCAGTTTGGATGTCTGCAGAATGAACCCCACATTGCGTTAATATCATTTCTGTCTGATTTTACAAGGTAAACATCTTTACATAAGAAACCTTGTGAGTTTGCAGAACTTGCATTTGCTAAGCCGATAAGAGTAACTGTTTTTGAACCTAAAATAATCTTTTCTGGTTTTTTAATTGTTACAGCATTTAACGCTCTGTTAAGTTCAAATCTTTCTGTCTGGCTAGTTAGCTCTAAACCTTTACCAATTGAAGGGTGAACAATTCTCCAAGCATCTGGCATAATTAATGTGCTTGTCTTTGTGTTATAAGCGTTAGCACCTTGGTTTTGGAATACTGGGCTTTGAGCAACTGGAGCTGCTAAAGTTTGACCAACACCAATTACACCTTGAGGGCCTGCAACCATTGATGCATTTGAAGTGTTATAATAAACTGGCTGCTGTGCTGGTTGGTTTAAACCACCAACTGGCGAAATTGGAGCTTGTGGCTGTAAAGGCATAGGAGCCTGAGTTTGAACCATTGAGTAAGGGTCAGATAAAGTTTCAGAATCTGAGTAACCAATTTCTGCTAGTTCATCTTCAAAATTTGATTGTGCTTGATTATAAGATGCTTGAGGCATTTTATAATTAGCATATGAACCTTGATTATAATAACCTTGACCATAATAACTGTTATAAGGCTGGCACGCACTTAAACCTAAAGTAGCAGCTATTAGCATAATAATTTTATTTGTCATCTTTATTTTTCCTTAAATATTAAAAACAAAGCAATAAGCCAATTTACAGGCTTTATTAGTTTTGCTTATTTTATAGACAATTATGAATATAATTTTATTTTAACTCTTTATTTAATTATTAGCAAGAAATTTTTTAACTATATCCATTGCAATATTAACTTCTGCAAGCTCAGACTCGGCCTTCTTTAGCTTTTCTTCAGATACATTCTGACCTTTTAAAATATCAGGATGTAACTTCATTGCTTTTTTTCTATAAATTTTCTTTAATTCAATTATTGAAACTTCATCTTCAGGCTTAAAGCCAAATACTGCAAATGAATCTTTAACTTGTTTTGATATTGCAGGTTTAGAATCTTCTTTTGGCTTTTCTTCATACTGAAAACCACTATATTCTTTCTGCTGACTATTATTCTGGTTATTATTTGTAGTGTTTGATTTTTGATATGAACTAGAATTATATGAATAGCCCTGGTTTGAAGTTTTATTTTCTGTATATGTGTAATTTTCTTGTCTTGAATAGCTAATATTAAAATCAGATGCAATCTCTTTAAGCTTATTTATTCTTTCAATAGATACATTTTCAATTTGATAATTAACCATACCTTCAATTTGTCTAAAAACATTTAGAGAATCATTACTTTTTTCAAAAAACTCAATTATTTCTTTAATTTTAGTTGGATTATAACTCTCTGTTTTTTTAAATTCAGCACTATAATAATAAAATAAACTTTTACATGATTCATAATCATAAACATTATTATTTAAATCAATATAAGTAAATGCAGATTTTTTATCCAAGCCTAACCTAAAGCAGTTATAAGCCAATAGATACAATAAATCTTCTGTGATTTTTTGGTATTCAAGTTTTTTGGCATTAATGTTCTTGATTTGAGGATATATTACATCTAAAACATGCCCTAAACCAATAAAAAGAACCCAACCTTGTATAGGAAGAGCAAAATAACCACA
>PTJW01000031.1 GCA_002937495.1 Pseudomonadota bacterium
AGACCGTGTCGAGATTTTTGCTCGTCATAACAATCTAAAAGAAAATAGCTTCTTGTTTGAAAATATTGAAGATGCTAGTTTTTATATTAATCACCGCACTTTTGAAATAATTTTTCCTAAAAAAGTTGAACTTTTTGCAAATGAACGCAAAGTGCTATTAACCAAAAACCTATCTCTGCACTTACTACCTTTAGATCCCTCAGACCCTAACTTCCATAAGGGGCGTAAATACTATACTGTTGATGATCAAAAAAAACAGTATAGTCGTGAATCAAGAAAACCAGCAAAAGAAGATATTGATAATATCTTTGAAAATATGCAAGCTGATGTTTCAATGGAGACCGTTTTTAATGTTCTGTAATTCGTAAAACACCCAATGCAATAGCGTTGGGTGTTTTTTTGTTTAAGATACTAATCTGAACTATTGTGATTGCAACGACTCCTTTTTTTTGTTACAATCACATAAAATTCAAATATTCATCATAAATTATATAAAAAATTAGGGACTTATTATGAGAACAGACAGAGCTAATAACCAACTTAGAGAAGTTTCAATTGAAACAGGTGTAAACATGCATGCAGAAGGTTCATGCTTAATTTCAGTTGGTAATACACAAGTGTTATGCACAGCAACTGTAGAAAAAAGATTACCACCATTTTTAAGAAATCAGCCAGTGGGTTGGATTACTGCTGAATATAATATGCTACCAAGAGCTACAG
Source organism: Pseudomonadota bacterium (assembly GCA_002937495.1). GTDB lineage: Bacteria > Pseudomonadota > Alphaproteobacteria > UBA1280 > UBA12223 > UBA12223. The sequence continues at coordinate 721 of PTJW01000031.1, forward strand.
GTACAAGAAACCAACGTGAGGTTAACAAAGGCAAGCCTTCAGGTAGAACAATGGAAATTCAAAGGTTAATCGGTAGAGCTTTAAGAGCTATTATCGATGTTAAAAAAATTGAAGGTTTTACTATCACTATTGACTGTGATGTTATCCAGGCTGATGGTGGCACAAGAACAACTTCAATTACTGGTGCATATGTTGCACTACATGAAGCTATTACAAAAATGCTAGAAACAGGCTTAATTAAACATAACCCATTAACAGACCAGCTTGCAGCAATTTCAGTAGGTATTAGTAAAGATGATGAAGTTATCTTAGACCTAGATTATTTAGAAGATTCATCAGCTGTTGCAGATGGTAACTTTGTTATGACATCTTCAGGTAAAATTGTTGAAGTACAAACAACAGCAGAAGAATACCCAATTTCAGACGAACAATTCTTCGAAATGATGAAAATTGCAAAAATTTCAATTACTGAACTTTGTGAAAAACAAACAATTGCTGTTACTAAATAGAGGAATATAAGATTTGACTAAGCTAGAATTATTTAAATATACAGGTGTTGAACAAGGTCCTAAATTATTAGTTTTAGGTGCTATTCATGGTAATGAACCAGCAGGTACTATTGCTATTGAAAAATTAAGGCAACAGTTAGATTCTGGATTAGTTAAACTTTTAAAAGGCTCTGTTTGTTTTATGCCTATTTGTAACCCTTTAGCAAAAGATAAGGACGTTAGATTTATTGAGCATAACTTAAACAGAATTTTAAATCGTCATGAAAATGAGATAACACAAGAGCATGGCTTTGCAAATCAAATTTGTGATGCTATTGATAATACAGATTATATTTTAGATATTCACTCAACACATTTAGAAGGTGACTTACCTACAGTATTTAATGACTTTGTTACAGATGAAACGTCATCATGGGCTAATGCTTTAAATATTGGTACTGTAATTACATCATGGAGAGATATGTTAAATGAATCTGATGCTCCAGCTGATTTTTCAGATACTGTAAATTATGCTCATTTAAAAGGTAAAAAAGCATTGTTAGTTGAAGCAGGCTACCACTATGAACCACAGGCTGAAGATTTAGCATATCAATCTATTATTAATACTTTAGAATTTTTAGGTATGATTGAGCAAACTGAAAAGCAAATTCCTAACAATGATGTTGCTCATATGTACAAAATTGTATTTAAAACAGAAGAAACAGGTGCATTTGTAAAAGACTGGAAGCACATGGATGAAGTTAACTGTGGTGATGTTATTGCTAAGCTAGATAATGGTGAAGAGTTAAAAGCAGAATACGATGGATATGTAGTTATACCATTCCCAACTGCAAAAGCAGGCGAAGAGTGGTTCTATTTAGCTAAAAAGTAAAGATTTAGTCTGAAGTTTTATTGTTGAAAGAAAAGATATTTATGGATGTAAACTTAGTAAAAAAATATAATAAAAATGTGCCAAGGTATACAAGTTACCCAACAGCGCCTCATTTTAAAATGGAGTTTGATTATGCGCAGGCATTAACAAATATTGCTAATACAGACTTAGCAAAGCCTATTTCGTTATATGTACACATCCCATTTTGTGAAATTTTATGTCTATATTGTGCATGTAATACAAAAATTGTATCAACACAAAAGCCAATTGATGAGTACTTAGAGTACTTAAAAAAAGAATTAGATATTTTAAAAAATGTTTTACCCGGCAAGCCAAAGGTTAATCACTTGCATTTTGGCGGAGGCACTCCTACAAGTTTATCTGCAGAAAACTTTAAGTTATTATTTACATGGTTAAAAGATGTATTTGATTTTGACTTTGATGGCGAATTAAGTATTGAAATTGACCCAAGGGTTATTACGGAAGATAAAATGGATGCATTTGTTGAATGCGGTATAAACCGTGTTAGCTTTGGGGTGCAAGATTTTGATGCCCAAGTACAAAAAGTAATTAATAGAGAGCAGCCATTTACAATGGTGAATGATGTGGTGTCTAAATTAAGAGAAAAGGGTATTCAATCAGTTAACTTTGATCTTATTTATGGTTTACCTTGCCAAAGTGTAGAAACAATGGAAGAAACTATTAATCTAACAAGCAAAATAATGCCTGAAAGAATTGCATTATATGGCTATGCCCATGTTCCTCATATGAAAAAACATCAAAAGGTTTTAGAACAGCACCATATGCCAGAAGCAAAAGAAAGATTTGAAATCTTTACACGAGCAAAAGAAATGCTGCTTGCATTGGGTTATGAGTTTATAGGCATTGACCATTTTGTTCTTAAAAAAGATAATCTTTATGAATCATTTGAGAGTGGTGAGTTACACCGTAACTTCCAAGGTTACACAACAGATAGTAACGATACAATGTTATCAGTAGGTTCAACATCTATTGCACAAACTGCTACATCATATATGCAAAACGCTCATGATTTACCATCATACAGGAAATTCTTAGATGAGGGTAGGTTGCCAATTACTAGATTCATCCAGCTTAAACAAGATGATATTATTAGAAGAGATGTTATTGAAACTTTATTATGTTACTACCAAGTAGACTTGAACCAAATTGAAAAGAAATATTCTTTAGAAGAAGGATATTTTGATAAAGAGTTAGACTTACTTTCTCAATATCAGCAAGATGACATCATAGGAATTCATAATAATGTATTAATTATTAAGCCAGAGTGTAAAATTTTAGTAAGAATTATTGCATCATACTTTGATGATTACCTTGCAAGAGTTAAATTTACTCACTCAAGTGGAGTATAAAATAAAAAAAGAGCCATAATAGGCTCTTTTTCTTATAAGTTATGGATGTTATCAAGATCGGTTAAATCTTTATTAAGTTTATCCAATGCTTTTTTATGCATTTCAGCACGCAATTTCTCTTGTTCGTAAATACTTTTAAGAGTAGCTTGCAAGACGTTATTCTCATCTTGCAAGTTTTTTATCCTAACAGATTGTTCATCGTTAAGTTTTTGTAGATCCATTATAGATCCTACTAATAGATCATGCTCTTGAATAATATCTTTAGAATTAACCAAACACTGATCTGCAATGCCATAAGCTTTATTCATCTCACTATATGCATCTTCAGTAAGTTTGTTAGCTTTGTTTGTTTCTTGTTGAGACTGCTCTAACTGATTATTAGAAACACAACCAGTTACTCCAATAATAGTTAGTAGGGTAAAAGTTGTTATCTTCATAAGAAACCTCATTTTTAATAAGAAAGTAATAGTATAGCTACTTATAGGGTTATATTAGTATAATCATATCTAACAAAAAAGAAAAGAGCCATTTAAGGCTCTTTCGATATTAAAATGCTTTAGAATAGTTCATTCATAAGTATTTCGTGTTCTGTTGCGTATGATTTGTGACTATGTGGTTTAGTTTACTAGCCACTAGCTTTCTTTTTTTCTAGTGATTCAAGGTATGCTTTAAAATTAGCTTCTTTTTCTGCTTTTTGACGTGCCTTACGATCATTGTCTTTTTTTACAAAGTCATGAAATTGATTTAACGAAGTATCTTCAAGTTCTTTTGCTTTATGTTTTTCAGCTGCTTTGTATTCTTCTAGAGAAATGCTTTGTTCATTACCTGTAATAGTAATGTAACTACCTGCTAAAACATTAGCAGGAAATAAGGCAAAAAATGCCACAACAATGATACTTTTCATAATCATTTTCCGTTAAAGTTAATGTATGTAGTAACTTATATATCAATAAAAATAAAAAAAATCTAATAATTTAATTGAAAAAATAGTTAAAAGATATTATAAAGCTATAACACTTCAAAAATTGCGTTATTCTTAATAGTAGGAGAAGGTATGATTAAGCTAGTTTTAGCTACGGCTGTATTTTCTTTATTTTTTAATGGGTTGTTTGTTCTTTTAAATAAGTGTAATATAACTTCAGCTTTTAGCGAAACTCTTGAAAGCGAGTATTTAAGCGATAAAATCGTTTTTGTATTAATGGGGTTTGTATCATCATGGATTGTAGAGTCAGTTTACTTCCAAATGTATGAACAGCCTTTATTAGTTGAACTGCTCGTATTATAAATATTCTAAGCTCTTGTATTTAAATAATATAAGAGCTTTTTTTATATATAAAGGTGCTATGTCTTGATAATTCACTAAAAAAATATAAAAATAATAAAACCCTACATAATCACTAGGATATTGCAACGCACAATAAAAAATTAAAAGAAATGCCAGTTTTTATTTGAAAAATATTAAAAAAACGGTTAAATTGTTGTTATCTTAACTAAATCAATATTGAAAAAAATAATAAAAGGTAATCGACTATGAATGCACAAAACATAGAACAGTTTAAGTCTGAGTACTCAACTGAACAACTAATTGAAGTTTATAGACAAATGCTGCGTTTTCGTAGAATGAGTGAAAAGACTGCCCAAATGTACCAACAAGGTCTTATAGGCGGTTTTTGTCATTTATACACAGGACAAGAAGCAGTATTAGCAGGTACATTTGCAGAATGTGAAAAAGGTGATGATCATATTACATCATACCGTTGTCATGCACATGCATTAGCTTGTGGAGTTGATGAAAAAGAAGTTTTAGCCGAGCTAACAGGCCGTGCTACAGGTATATCTAAGGGTAAAGGTGGTTCAATGCACATGTTTGCTCCTGATAAAGGTTATTGGGGTGGTCATGGTATTGTTGGTGCCCAAGTACCATTAGGTACAGGTATGGCGTTTTACCACAAATACATGGGCAACCAAAACATTTGTGTTACATCATACGGTGATGGTGCGGCAAACCAAGGACAAATTTTTGAAGCAATGAACATGGCTTCATTATGGGGCTTACCAGTTCTTTATGTTGTAGAAAACAACGTTTATGGTATGGGTACAGCAGCTAAAAGAGTTTGCGCTGGTGAACTACATCAAAGAGGTGCTGCATTTGGTATCGAAGGTGAAAAAGTTGACGGTCAAGATTTCTTTACAGTAGCAGAAGCTGTTAAAAGAGCTAGAAAATACATTCTAGAAAATAAGCGTCCATATATTATTGAAATGGATACATACCGTTACAGAGGTCACTCAATGTCAGACCCTGCAAAATATAGAAGTAAAGAAGAAGTTCAAGCTGTTAAAGAAAACAGAGACCCTCTAATTAGAATTTATGACTGCTTAGTTGATGAAAGAGGCGTTAAAGAATCTGAACTTAAAGAAATTGATAATATCGTAAAAGCAAATCTAAAAGAATCAGTAGATTTCGCTGTTAACTCACCACTGCCAGATGCAGCTGAGTTAATGACAGATATTATGCCAAAATAAGGGATTAGATAAAATGACAACTTACACAACAACTTACAGAAACGCTCTTCGTGATGCAATGTCTGAAGAAATTAGAAGAGACGAAAAAGTATACCTAATGGGTGAAGAAGTTGCTGAATATAACGGTGCTTACAAATGTTCACAAGGTATGTGGGAAGAATTTGGTGATAAAAGAGTTATCGATACTCCAATTACTGAATATGGTTTTACTGGTTTAGCAGTAGGTTCTGCAATGAAAGGTCTAAGACCAATTGTTGAATTTATGAGCTGGGACTTCTCAATGCAAGCATGTGACCACATCATCAACTCAGCAGCTAAAACTAAGTATATGTCTGGTGGCGTAGTAGACTGCCCAATTGTATTTAGAGGCCAAAATGCTGCATCAGGTAGAGTTGCTGCACAACACTCGCAAGATTTTGCTGGTTGGTATGCAAATATCCCTGGTTTAAAAGTTATTGCTCCTGCAAACGCACATGATGCTAAAGGTTTACTAAAAGCAGCTATTCGTGATGATGCTCCTGTAATTTTCTTAGAGCATGAAAAACTTTACGGTATGGAAAATGAAATGCCTACAGATCTAGACTTTACAGTTGAAATTGGTAAAGCAGCAACAGTTAAAGAAGGTACTGATGTATCTATCATTGCTTACTCATATTCAGTTGAAACAGCTAAAGAAGTTGCTAAAAATCTAGAAAAAGACGGTATTAGCGCAGAAGTTATAGACTTAAGAACAATTTCTCCATTAGATGAAACAGCAATTTTAGATTCAGTGAAGAAAACTTCAAGAGCTGTATTTATTCAAGAAGCTTGGGCTTATGCATCAGTAGGTGATTCAGTAGCTAGTTTAATTCAATCAAAAGCATTTGATCATTTAGATGCTCCAGTTGAAGTATTCAGCGGTGAAAGAACTCCTATGCCATATGCTGCTAACTTAGAAGAGCTAGCATTACCACAGGTTGATAAAATTGTAGAAAAAATTAAAACAATGGTTAAGTAAGATAAAGGAATAATAAAATGCCTATCGATATTAGAATGCCGAAGCTATCTCCTACAATGACTGAGGGTCGTTTAGCTAGATGGACTGTAGCTGAAGGTGATGAAGTTTCATCAGGTGATGTAATTGCTGAAGTTGAAACAGATAAAGCTACAATGGAAGTTGAAGCAATGGAAGATGGTATCATCAACAAAATTATCATTGCAGAAGGTGATGTTAAAGTTGGTGTAGCTATTGGTGTTATGGCTGAAGATGGTGAAGAAGTACCAGCTGATTACGAGCCAACAAATGATGTTGCAGAAGAAGCACCAGCTGAAGAGGCTGCTGCAGAAGAAAAGCCAGCATTTGAAGAAATTAAACAAGAAAAAGTTGCTATGCCAACACAGGCTAAAATTGAAATGCCTAAAAAAGTTGCTGCAACTGGTAAGTCTGTATCAAACAAGCTTCCATCACAAGGCGGTGCTAAAGCATCTCCACTAGCTAGAAAACTAGCAGATGACCTTGGTATTGATTTAGACTATGTTACAGGTTCTGGCCCATATGGTAGAATTACAAAAGCAGATGTTGAAGCAGCTGCTGTAAACGGTGGCGGTGCAGGTTCATCAGTATTTAAGCGTGATGTTAACGAAGCTAAGCAAACTCCACTAACTCCAATGAGAAGAGCTATTGCATCAAGATTAACAGAATCTAAGCAAATGACTCCTCACTTCTACTTATCTATGGATGTTAAAATGGATGACTTACTAAAAGTTCGTCAACAATTAAACGCAAATGCAGACGGTAAATTTAAACTTACAGTTAACGACTTTATTGTTAGAGCATCAGCACTAGCATTAAACGACTACCCACAAGCAAACGCTAGCTGGAATGTAGATGAAATTATTGAGTACGGTTCTGTAGATATTTCAGTTGCTGTAGCAATTGACGGTGGTTTAATTACTCCAATTGTATTTGATGCAGAAAATAAAAACATTTTCGATACATCAAGTGATGTTAAAGGCTTAGTAAAACAAGCTAAAGAGGGTTCATTAAAACCTGAACAATTCCAAGGTGGCGGTTTCTCAATCTCTAACCTAGGTATGTTTGGCGTTAAGAACTTCCAAGCTATTGTTAACCCACCTCAAGCTGCTATTTTAGCAGTAGGCGGTACTGAGCAAAAAGTTGTAGTTGAAAACGGCGAATTTAAAGCTGCAAGCGTTATGAACCTAACATTAAGCGTTGACCACAGAGTTATTGACGGTGCTTTAGGTGCAGAATTATTAGGTAGAATTAAACACTACCTAGAAACTCCAACATTACTAGTAGTATAAGGAAGGATTATATTATGACTAAAAAATTTGATACAGTAGTTATTGGTTCTGGCCCTGGTGGTTATGTTGCTGCAATTAGAGCAAGCCAGTTAGGTCAAAAAGTAGCTATTATTGAAAGAGAAAACCTAGGTGGTATTTGCTTAAACTGGGGTTGTATTCCAACTAAAGCACTTTTAAAATCTGCTGAAGTTAAACACTTAATTGAACACGCTGAAGCTTTTGGTATTAAAGCTGAAATTACAGACATTTCACCTGAGAAAATTGTAGATAGATCAAGAGGTGTATCTTCAAACCTTAACCAAGGTATTGGTTTCTTAATGAAGAAAAACAATGTTGAAGTTATCGAGGGTTTTGCTAAGTTTGTTACAGCTAAAGAAGTTGAAGTAGAACTTACAGCAGGCGGTAAAGAAACAGTATTTGCTGATAACTTTATTGTTGCTACAGGTGCAAGAGCTAAAGAAATTCCAGGTTTCTTAGAGTCAGATCATGATAAGATTTGGACATATAGAGATGCTATGACTCAAAAATCATTCCCAGAATCATTACTTGTTATTGGTGCTGGTGCTATTGGTGTTGAGTTTGGTTCATTCTACAACACATTTGGTACAAAAGTTACTATTGTTGAAGCACAAGATGCTGTTGTTCCAATTGAAGATAAAGAAATTTCAAAAATCGTTGGTAAATCATTTAAAGAGCAAGGCATGGAGCTTAAACTTAAGACTTCTGTAAAAGCTATTGATAAATCAGGTGATAAAGTTAAAGTTACTTTAGAAAAAGGTTCTAAAGAAGAAGTTATCGAAGTTTCAAATGTACTAGTTGCTATTGGTGTTACTCCAAATACTGAAAACTTAGGTTTAGATAAAATTGGTGTAGCTACAGATGAGCGTGGTTTTATTAAAGTAGATGAGTTCTACAGAACTAATGTTGATGGTGTTACTGCTATTGGTGATGTTATTGGCGGTGCTTTATTAGCTCACGTTGCTTCACATGAAGGTATTATTTGTGCTGAAGGTTTAGCAGGTGGCCACCCTCACTTAATGAACTATGACAATATCCCAGGTTGTACATACTGTCACCCACAAGTAGGTTCAGTTGGTTTAACTGAAGAGCAAGCTAAAGAAAAAGGCCTAAGCTACAGAGTTGGTAGATTTAACTATGGCGCTAACGGTAAAGCTCAGGCTACTGGTGATTCTGACCTTGGTCTTGTTAAGACAATCTTTGATAAAGAAACAGGCGAATTATTAGGTGCTCATATTGTTGGTCATGAAGCTACAGAAATGATTACAACATTTGTACTAGCACAAAGCCTAGAAGCTACAGATGAAGCAATTGCACAGGCTTGCTTACCTCACCCAACATTATCAGAAATGCTAGGTGAATCTGTATTAGATAGCTTAGGCAGACCGCTTAACTCATAATATTATATAAAAACAAAAAGCACCCAATAGGGTGCTTTTTTATTAAGTTGTCGCAATGT
>PTJW01000032.1 GCA_002937495.1 Pseudomonadota bacterium
TTTGCGATTCTTTTAAGCGTTTTGCAATAGTTTTTCTAATATTAGGAATTTTACTTCTTCTTGTATTTCTTTCTAATTCTGTTTTGTTTTTTAATGCATTACTTGATACAAAATTTGCTGTATCTTTATTTTCTAAATACTCTAAAATATCAGATTTTAATACTCTGCCATTTTTACCAGATGCATGAACCCTTGCTAAATCAACATTATGCTCTAAAACCATTGCTCTTACAGCTGGTGATAATGCATCTAAATCAGCAGGAACAAAAGTTTCTTCTTGCTTAATTTCATGAATTTGCGTTGTTGGAGTTGTTACCTCAACTTCTTTTTTAGGTTCTTCTGTTTGTTTTGCTGCAGGGCGTTCAATTTGTTTAGCTTCAACTTTTGCTACTAAATCATCAACTGTAACCTCATCACCTTCATTAACTAAAACATCAGCTAAAACACCTGTTTCTGGAGCTGTAATTTCTAAGTTAATTTTTTCAGTTTCAAGTTCTAAAATAATGTCATCTTCAAAAACAGTATCGCCTGCTTTTTTATGTAAATTAGCAACTGTTGCAGTTGTAATTGATTCTCCTAATGCTGGAACTTTTACTTCAATCATTTTTTCTACCCTAACTATCTATTAAAAACTTGTTGTAAAATATATTCTTGCTGCTTTTTATGGTTAGCCATATTACCAACCGCAGGGCTTGCTTTACTTGCAATACCTACAAACTCTAAATTTTTGCCAAAATTAGTAATGAACTGATCTTGCATAAATATAAATGCACCTGCATTTCTTGGCTCTTCTTGTGCCCATTTAATATCAGCATGAGAATACTTATCTAATACTTTTTTAACCTGTTCAACTGGCATTGGGTATAGCTGTTCAATTGCTACTAATGCTGTTGAATTATCTTTTAACTCTTGCTTTTTAGCCATCAGTTCATGGTAAATTTTACCAGAACAGAACACTATTTGTCTTGCGCGTTTTGTTGTGTTTTCATCTTTAATTAAATCAAACTGGCCTGTTAAAAAGTCAGAAACTTGGGCATTAGCTGCTTTATTTCTTAATAAGCTTTTAGGTGAAAGCATTACAAGAGGCTTATCTGCTTTTGCTTGGTTTCTTAATAAGTGGAACATTTGCTTAGCAGAGCTTGGATTTGCAATTCTCATATTATTTTGAGCAGCTAATGATAAAAATCTTTCTACCCTTGCAGATGAATGTTCTGGGCCTTGACCTTCAAAGCCATGAGGTAAAATAACTGTTAAATTATTTTTTTCATTCCATTTCATTTCACCACTGAAAATAAACTGATCAAACATAATTTGAGCACCATTTGCAAAATCACCAAACTGAGCTTCCCAAATTGTTAAATTATCTTTTTTTGCTTCAAGCTTTGCAAGATTATAACCATATTCAAAACCTAAAACTGCATATTCTGAAACTGGTGAGTTATACACGCTAATTTGTGCACTATTTTTAGCCATTGAGTTCCATAAAATAAGCTCTTGCTCATTGCTTTGATCGATTAATGCTAAATGACGGTGCGAGAATGTACCACGCTTAGCATCTTGACCTGATAATCTTACGCTAATACCTTCGTTAACTAAACTTGCATATACTAAGTTTTCAGACATACCCCAGTCTACACCTTCTTCAAAGTTTTCATTTAAAGATTGACGGCGTTTAACTAAAATCTTTTCTAGCTTTTTATTTGTAGTAAAGTTTTCAAAAGGTAACGTCATTGTATCAATAACTTTATCGATAACTTTTTGCGAAATAACTTCATCAAAATCATTTGTTTTAATTACTTCATCTGTATTACTTAGAACATAATCATTTTTAGCTTGTTTAGATGCTTTTTCAGCTTTATCAAACTCTGCTGAAAGTAAATCTTGGTTTGACTGTTCTAAGTCTTTAATTTCTTGTGCTGTAATTAAGCCTTCTTCAATTAATGCAGCCTTATATAGCTTATAAATTGATTTTTTAGCTTTAATATCTTTATACATTAGTGGGTTTGTAAAGTCAGGGTCATCACCTTCGTTATGACCATATTTTCTATAACCAACTAAATCAATGAAAATCTCTTTGTTAAATTCTTGACGGTATAAAAATGCAATATGTGCTGCTTTTAAAACTTCTTCAATATTATCAGCATTAACATGGATAATTGCTGCATCTAAACTTTTAGCTAAGTTTGAACAGTAAATACTTGTAGATTCATTTTCTTGTGCTGTAAAACCAATTTTATTATTTTGAATAATATGAATTGTACCACCAACATTATAGCCATCAATATAAGCTAGGTTTAAACCTTCTGCTACTACACCTTGACCAATAAATGCACTATCACCATGCATTAACACGGGTAAAACTTTTTGTTTTGAAGTATCTTCTTGCAGTGCATATGTATGCCCTAGTAAAACACTGTTTGCAGCTTCTAAATGAGATGGGTTATTAAATAACTTTGCAGTTAAAGTATTATTGTTTTGCTTAAATTCTGCTTCATAACCAAAATGGTATTTAACATCACCTTCTAGCTTACCTTCAAAATCATCAACGCCTAAAAAGCCAGCCATTACTTTGCTGTAAGGCTTGCCCATAAAGTTTGTTAATACATTTAAACGACCACGGTGAGCCATAGCTAAGTTTAAGTGTTCAACATTATTTGCTAAACTCATTTGCTTTAGTTTTTCAAGCAACACAATTGTTGATTCTAAACCTTCTAATGAGAAACGCTTAACACCGATAAATTTTTTACTTAAGAATTCTTCAAACATTGATGCTCTGCGTAGCTGTTTTAAGCTTGCAAGTTTATGTTCTTCATCTGCAGAAAAATCTTCAACAAGTTTATTAATAAAGTCTTGCTGGTCTTGCGGTAAAGCAGATAGATTTTCTAGTTCGAAATCTTCAAATAATGTATTTCTTTTTGTTAATTTAACAGCTTTAACTTGAGCTTGTTTTTTTACTTCAAAAATTTGTTCAACATCTAAACTTTCAAAAAAGTTTTGCCAGTGTTCATCAACACTGTTTTTATCTTGCATATAACTGCTTGCTAAGTCTTTAATTTTTGGAGATGTTAAACCGTAAAATTTTGTTTGCACCTGAATCATACCTCTATTATTTTTTTAGTTCTTGAGTATATAAAGCAAGTATAACTAATTTATAGAAATTAGGCAAGCCTAAAGACTTACCCAATTAAATGTAAAAAGATTATTTTTTAACCATTGATTCTTTATTGCAACAGCTATGTTTTTAGAATCTATTTTCTGATGGTAGTTTTTCTTCTTTTTGAATAGCTGCATTAAATACCAGACCAATTGCAATCATCAATGTTAACATTGATGTACCACCATATGAAACAAACGGTAGAGGAACTCCAACAACAGGCATTAAACCGGTTACCATGCACATATTAATAAATGCATATAAGAAAATACAAACACCAACACCAATAGCCATTAAGCTAGAGTAATGGTTTCGGTTATTCATAGCAATTTTAATACATGATAAAATTAAAATAACATAAAATATCATTAAACAAATAGAACCAAACATCCCAAAGTCTTCTGCTAATAACCCAAAAATAAAGTCGGTGTGTTTTTCTGGTAAAAATGCTAAGTGAGATTGAGTACCTTGCATAAACCCTTTACCAAAAAAGCCAGCTGAACCAATAGCAATTTTAGATTGGATAATATGATAACCTGAACCTAAAGGGTCTGATTCTGGATTTAAAAATGTTAAAACTCTTTGTTTTTGATAATCATACATTACAAAGTTCCAAAAAATTGGACCTGTAACTGCACCAAGTGCCACTAATGAACTAAAGAACCACTTTGATACACCAACTGCAAACATAATTGATAAACCAATCATAATAATTAGTAAACTTGTACCTAAATCTGGTTGAATAAGAGTTAAAACAGCTGGAATACCAATAAAACCAAGGCCTGTAAAAATATTCTTCATAGATGAAATGTTATTAGCATTAACCCTATGATAAAACTTAGCTAAAGCTAATATTAGTGTAATTTTTACTAATTCAGATGGTTGAAACTTAAAAAATCCAAAGTCTAACCAACGCTGGGCACCTTTACCAACATGCCCAACAAGTGGAACAAATGCTAATAGCAAAATAGAAACACCAAATAAAACATAAGAGTATTTGTATAAAACTCTAACATCAATTAAAGCTATTACTAATGCAATAAAAAAGCCTAACATAAACTTAACCATTTGAGGGTAAGCATAAACAAAAAAATCTCCCTTACCTGCATCATAAAGCAGTAAGAAACCCATAATTACAATTGCAAAAAGGCTAAATGTAAATACTACCGGCAAGTTTTTTAGCTGGTATCTTATTCTTTCAAAAAAAGAAAGCCTTAATAAAATATGATCCATTTACTTTTCCTCTTTTTCTACTTTTTTAGGCTTAATTGCATGCGCTTGAACAATAGGAACAATTTGATCTAACAGTTTATTTGCAATACCTGCAGCCTTACTACCTGACCCAGCATGTTCTAAAACTAATGCCAATGCAAGAGGATTTTCCGCATCATCTAAATATGCAACATATAAAGCGTTTGTTCTGTGATTATATGGAATATCTTTTAATTTAATATCTTTATGAAATCTCTTTGAAATAACCTGTGCTGTACCTGTTTTACCCCAAACACGGTGCTTTCTTGAACGCCTCCAATAAGCTGTACCATAACGCCTATCATTAACAACCATATCCATACCTTCTTGGATAGTTTCTAAATGTTCTTTTTTAATATCAAGTTCTTCAAATTTTGTATTTTTACCAGCTTCAATAGTAGGCACTACTTTTTTACCAGTACCTAGTCTGGCACTCATAACTGCAAGCTGTAATGGAGTAGCAATTAAATAACCTTGACCAATTGATGCTACTAAATCATCACCTTTTTGCCAGCGTTCTTTTTTTCTTAAACGCTTCCATAACCTTGTAGGAACTGTACCTTTAACATTAAATAATTCAAATGGTAATGACTCACCTAGACCAAATATTTTTGCATACTTAGCAATTTTATCAATTCCTAACAGCTTGCCTAGTTCATAAAAGTAAATATCACATGAGCTTGCAATAGCTTGCTTCATATTTACTGCACCATGCCCTCTTTCTTTCCAACAATGAAAAAATCTTCTACCTAATTTAATTTTACCATGACAAGTAACCTTAAAGTCTTTTGTAATTTCTTTTTCTGCAAGAGCTGCAAGCGCAACAATCATTTTAAAAGTTGATGCCGGAGCATACTTACCGTTTAATGATCTATTAATTAATGGTCGCTTAGGGTTTTCTAAAAGCTCTTTCCACTTTTTCTCATTAATACCATTAACAAAATCGTTATTATCAAAACTTGGGTTGCTTACTGCTGAAACTACTTCACCATTTTTTGCATTTAATAATACAAATGACCCTGCATAGTCTTTAAGTTTATCTTTTACTAAAGCTTGAATATCATAATCTAATGTAATGCTTAAGTCTTTACCATCTACAGCATCAAATTCAGCTACTTTTTTTACAGCTCTACCAGTTGCATTAACCTCAAGCTGTTTCATACCTGATTTACCAATAAGACTATTATTAAACACACCCTCAATACCGTTTTTACCAATTTTAAAACCAGGTACTTTAAACATCGGGTCTTTATAGTCTTTTAAGTTTTCTTTTGAAACAACTGAAACATAACCAAGCAAGTGGCTACCAATATCTTTAAATGGATATTTTCTTTCTAAACCAACATCAACATAAACACCTGGTAAGCTAGGGATGTTAAATTCGATAATAGCTGCTTGCTTAAAGCTAATAATATCTTTAATTGAAATTGAATAAAATGAAGGACTTGCTTTAATATCTTTTTTAATTCTGTCCATTTCAAAAACTGATAAACCAATAAGCTTATCTATTTTCTTTAAAACATCATCAATTTTACCTTTTGATTGTTCAGGGATAATGTTTAATCTAAATACTCTTTCGTTAAAGGCAATTTCTTTACCTGTAACATCTAAAATTTTACCTCTATGTGGTAAAACTACTTTGTTTGATAAACTGTTTTTATCTGAAAGCCTTTTGTATCGTTGTGCAGATATAATTTGTAAAAAATAAAGCCTAGAAAAAACAACAAAAAAAGGCAATGTCATAATTAAACTCAACAGAATAGATCTGCGAGTTATTTGTGCTCTTTTGTTATTATTTTTAAAAAACATAAACAATTTTCTCTTTATTTTTTGTTAAATAAACCAAATATTTTTAACCATAAAAAGTCGCAAATAAAAAAGCCCATAATTAGTAAAATTAAACTTAAGAAGAACTGCGAGTCTACTGTTGTAAAATCAAACATTAGCATAATTACAAAGCTACCTAAGAATAATGTTAAACTATATAATAAATATTCTTTTAATAAACCCATATAGTCTTTATGAGCCCTACTTACACCTTGTGACATCATAAATTTTAAAATAACAAATAACATTGATGATACACCTACTAACTGCATAGCAAAAATATCATTTAACAAACCTAAAACAAAACAACCTGTATAACCAAGTAACTTAGGCTTGTAAGTTAAAATTAAAAATACACTAGGCATAATTAAAAAGTAATTTGAACCTTTTAATAAAAAGCATGATTGAACTAAAATAAATAAAACAGCAAAAGCAAAAACCGTAAGCTTTTGTGTTGTCGAATTTTGCATTTGCTCCATATTTCAACTACCTTTTTACAATTAATACTTTATGAACTCTGTTTAAGTTAGCATATGGTGAAATTTCAATAACTCCATCATCAACTTTGCTAACTATACCTACTGGAATACCGTCATCAAATAAACCTTGTACTGATGAAGAAACCACATGTTGCCCCTCTTTAACTTCGGCCTTAATTTCTTTTGTAACTAACCTTAATGACTTATGATTATTTTGACCCTTAATAATACCTTGTACGCCACTTTCTAATACTCTAACCGGAATTGATGCGTTATAGTCATCCATTAATAATACTCTAGAGAATTTTTTATCTACTTCTAGCACTCTACCAACTAAACCTTCAGCAGTTAAGGCTGCGAAGCCTGGTTTAATTCCGTCTTCAGAGCCTTTATCTACAATAAAACTGTTTGCATATAAATTACTTGAGTCTAAAAATACATTTGCTGTAATAGTTTCATACTCAACATATTCAGCCATGTTCATTAAATACCTTAACTCTCTATTTTCAGCTAAAAATGATAATGATTGGCGATAATGCTGTTTTAATTTTTCATTTTCTTGTTTTAATAATTTGTTTTTCTCAATAGCAGAAAAGTATAATGAAATACCTTTTAATGAATTTTCTAAACTTAATGACGGCTGCCTTGTTAAGTTTGTAATAGGAGAAATTCCTGAATGAATAGACAATAAAACACCTGAAGCAGAATCTTTATAAAACTGCTGATATAAAATAATAGAAAAACTCAACACTATATAAGTGATGAATTTAAATGTATTTGCTCTTCTTTTTTTTCTTAAAGAAAACATAAGTGACTTTTCTTGATATTTTGTGTTTTATATATATGTATTATTTTTTGTATAATTAAAAAATATTTTTCTGCTGCTGGCTAGGCAGTGTATAAATAAATACATAACGAAGCCAACAACAGAAAAAGATGAATTAATTATCGCAAAGAACTGAACCTAGTGAAGACATCTCTTCTAAGATTTTACCAGAACCTAACGCTACACACAGTAAGCTGTTTTCAGCAATTGTGATAGGTAGACCTGTTGTTTTTCTTAGTAAAGTATCTAAGCCTTGTAGGTTTGCACCACCACCTGATAGTACGATACCTCTATCAACGATATCTGCTGATAACTCTGGTGGAGTTCTTTCTAAACCAATTTTAATACCTTGTACAATTTGGTTTACTGGCTCTGACAGAGCTTCGAAAATTTCAGCCTGTGTGATTGCTTTGTATTTTGGAACACCTTGAACCATATCACGACCTTTAATTTCCATTGATTTACCTTCACCATCGTCTGGCATTACAGCTGAACCAATTTCAATTTTAATTTTTTCTGCAGTAGCTTCACCAATCATTAAGTTATGTTTTCTACGGATGTAGTTAACAATAGACTCATCTAGCTTATCACCACCTACTCTAATAGATGTTGAGTAAACAACACCACCTAATGAAATAACACCAACTTCTGTTGTACCACCACCGATATCAACAATCATCGAACCTGTTGCTTCTGTCACTGGTAGGCCTGCACCAATTGAAGCTGCCATTGGCTCTTCAACTAACCAAACTTGTGATGCACCAGCTGATAAAGCTGCATCTTTAATAGCACGACGCTCTACTGGAGTTGAACCATAAGGAACACAAATAACAATTCTTGGACTTGTGAAGAATTTACGGTTATGAACTTTTGTAATAAAGTATTTAATCATTTCTTCTGCAACATCAAAGTCAGCGATAACACCATCTCTTAAAGGACGGATCGCTACAATATTTGCAGGAGTTCTACCAATCATCTGCTTTGCTTCTAAACCAACTGCTAAAACCTTGTTAGTACCTTCGTTTTGCTTAATAGCAACTACTGAAGGTTCATCTAAAACGATACCTCTTCCAGGTACGTATACAAGAGTGTTTGCAGTACCCAGGTCAATAGCCATATCTACAGAAAATGCGCTTAAAAGTTTACCTAGCATATTACTTTTCTTTCTTATAATTAATTATGAATATATGAGATTTTTTATTGTTATTTGAAAGTATAGCAAACTTTATTTTCTGTTGCAATAATATAATTAAGCAAGAATATAAAAAAACACAAAAAGCATAAAAGCAAAATCATTAAATCAAATATTATCTAATTTAAATCATATAAAAAACTCGCAACTTTTTTCATTTTTTTAGTCATTTTTTAGGTAAAAATAAATGTATTTAAATTTATTTATCAGTGGCATTTTCCGCAAACCCTTGTATTCTCTAGCATTCAATCAAAAGGTGTAAAAAAAATACCTTTGTCAGGCACTTTTTTATTGCCTTTACCCATAAAATTCCATATAATACCAATATGAACCATTTTATCCCATAAGGAGACTTGCTTCATAACTGGTTAGAGGTCAACATGACCAAAAACAAAACACTTAAAACTGAAATCCTAACTTTAGTTTTAAGAAAATTTAGGGCTTAGAAAATGACAACATTTTTATCATCATACACAAATAGTATAGATAAAAAATCTAGAGTAAGTGTTCCTGCTTCTTTCAGGGCAGAGCTAGCTAATTGCTCTAGACA
>PTJW01000033.1 GCA_002937495.1 Pseudomonadota bacterium
CAGGTTTTAAATGTTTGTAAATCTGTACCAGGTAGACAAATCTTAAACAATGTTAGCTTTAATCTTGAAAAGGGTGAGGTTGTTGCAATTTTAGGCCCTAATGGAGCAGGTAAAACAACATCTTTTTATGCTGTTATTGGTTTATCAGATGCTGATAGTGGTAGAGTTGTTGTGGATGGTGTTGATGTATCAACATGGCCTGTTTATAAAAGAGCAAGACAAGGTGTTTCATACTTAGCTCAAGAAAACTCTATTTTTAGAGGAATGACAGTTGAAGAAAATATTAAATCAGTTCTTCAAGTGTATGAAAAAGACCAAGTTACACTTAATACAAAGCTAGAGGATTTAATTGATGACTTTGGTTTACATAAGGTAAGAAAATATTCTGCTTTAGCTCTTTCAGGTGGTGAAAGAAGAAGAGTTGAGATTGCAAGATGTGTAGCAACAAACCCATCATATGTTTTATTAGATGAACCATTTGCAGGTGTTGATCCAATTGCTATTAATGATATTAGAATTCTTGTAAAAAGCTTAATTAAAAGAAATATTGGTGTTTTAATTACAGACCATAATGTTCAAGAGACATTAAAAATTGTAGATAGAGCTTATATTCTTTATAACGGTGAAGTTATTAAAGAAGGTACGCCAGAAGAAATTGTTGCAGATGAAGAAGTTCGTTGCGTATACTTAGGCGCAGACTTTAAATTAATGTAAGAAATATTTAATAATTTATAAAAAATACCTCAGTTTTATTGACTGAGGTTATTTTTTTATGCAAGAAGTATGCCTAAGTTATTAAAAAGTAAGGAAAAGTCAAATAAAATCCTTGCCAAAAGCTTAAAAAGTACTGTACACTATTTATTGTGAGTATGTATTGAATAAGTAATAATCTTATTTATAAAAAAATAATAATAAAAATAAACAGTTATATGGCATTACAGCAAAATTTAAATATAAAGTTATCGCAGAACTTGACGATGACAACGCAACTTCAGCAGGCAATTAAACTGCTGCAGATGAGTGCTGTCGAGTTAAATGAGTTTGTAGATAATGAAGTTTTAGAAAACCCATGCTTACAAAAACAAGATGAATTTGGTGAGATTGATAGTGATTCTGCAGAGTCATTTGATGATAATTACGAGCCGGATGCAAACTTTGACGATCTTTACGAGCCGGTTTCAAGTTATGAAGGTTCATATTCAGGTGAAGATGATTATAATTTAGAGAATTTTGTGGCTCAAGAAGAAACTCTACAAGAGCATCTTAATCAGCAGTTATCAGTAGTTAAAAAGTTATCAACTCAAGAGCAGTTTATTTGCCAGTATTTAATTGATGGTATTAAAGATACAGGTTATTTAGGTTATGATTTAAAAGAAGAGTCAAAAACTCTAAATGTGCCATTTGAAAAACTTGAAGATTGTCTTTCTGTAATTCAAACATTTACTCCAGAAGGTGTTGGTGCTAGAGATTTGCAAGAGTGTTTAACTCTACAGGCGTATGCTAAGGGTTTACTAACAGAAAGAATGTCTAAGCTTTTAGAAAATTTAGACTTGCTTGCTAAAAAAGATTTTAAACAGCTTAAGCGTTGTTTGGCAACTGATGATAATGGTTTAAGAGAGTCTGTTAAACTTCTAACAGGTTTAAGTCCTAAGCCAGGTTTAGAATTTGCTTATGATTCTGGTATTGAGGTTATTCCAGATGTTATTATTTCAAAAGATGATGATGGTCATTTAAAAGCAGAATTAAACGCATCAAGTTTACCAAAGGTTTTATTGAATAATATTTATCAGAAAGATAGTTTCTCAAATAGAGAAGATAAGAAATTTATTGGTGAAAAAATATCTCGTGCTAATTGGTTACTAAAGAGTTTACAACAAAGACAAGAGACAATTTATAAAACAGCAAATTGTTTATTAAGAATGCAAAGAAACTTCTTCTTGTTTGGACCTGAGGGTTTGCAGCCTTTAACATTAAAACAGGTTGCTGATGAGATTGGTGTTCATGAGTCTACAGTTTCAAGAATTAGTAATGAGAAGTATGTGCAAACCGAGTTTGGCGTTTTTCAGCTTAAATATTTCTTTGCTTCAGGTGTTGCTGCTAGTTTTGGTAATACAATGGTTGGTGCAGATGCTGTTAAGTCAATGATTAAGAGAATTATTGATTCAGAAGAGTCAACTAAGCCATACTCAGATGAAAAGTTAGTTACTTTGTTAAAAGATGAAGGGGTTGAGGTTGCTAGGAGAACTGTAGCAAAATATCGTGAGAGTTTAAATATTCCTTCAAGTAGTAAAAGAAAAGTAAAAGTTTAATTAGTTGTTTTTTTAGGCTTGCAAGTATATCAAAATTGTGATATAAATTATGCAATCTTTAGTAAAAATAATTAAAGATGGGCTGGTAGCTCAGTTGGTTAGAGCAGGGCACTCATAATGCCTTGGTCGTGGGTTCAAGTCCCTCCCAGCCTACCATATAAAACCTAGCAGTTATGCTAGGTTTTTCTTTGTTTTTATATCTGTTAAATCATTAAAATATAACTCTGTTATTTATCAAAAAACATCTAAAAGTATACTTCTTTACCAATCCCTGAAGATAAATATAGAAAAAACTATTAGGATATTAAAAGTAGTGGAAAAGAGAAATTACAGCATATTCCTACTATTACATTTCGTGATATGGCTAAGAAGTATCTTGAATTTTCTTGATATATAGATCCTAGGTTTTCTGGTTCATTAAACTTTTTTAGCTTTAAAAATTTCAAACTATTCATTAGTTTTAAGGGTAAAGATTGCATCAGCTAGAAAGGTGAGATAATTAAAAAACTCTATTTTGTATGAGGTTTTTTTGTTTGATATAAATTATTGAATATGTTAAAGTGAATTTATATAAAATAATAGAAAATACTTAATAATATTCATTGATATTAAAGTTTTTTTAATCAAAGTAAGCAGGTAAATATATGTTAAAAAAATATAAAGATAAGTTAAAAAATAATTATACTGTTAAACAGTTAGTTAAAATATGGCCTTATGTTAGACCATATAAAGGTAGAGCTTTATTAGCATTATTGCTAGCAGCCCCTTTAGGTGCTTTAGATGCCGTTATTGCATGGTCGTTAAAGCCATTTATGGATAATGTTTTAATTGAAAAATCTGTTGAAACAGCAATGTATGTTCCTTTGGTTATTATTGGTTTTTCATTTATTCAAGCTTTATTATCATATGCTGTTAATTATTTAAATGCTTGGGTAGGCGGTAAAATTACTAACAATTTAAGATCTGTGATGTATCAGAAACTTATGGGTTTTGAGTCAAAGCTTTATGATAAAATGGGTGTTGGTAATATTTTAGTTAGATTTAATGAAGATGTTGCTTTAGCATGTTCTTCTTTATTAAGTCATGCAAAGTTAATAGTAGTTAGATTTTTCTCATCTATATCACTTTTAGGTGTTTTAATATATCATTCATGGCAATTAGCTATTGTTGCTATTGGGGTTTTGATTTTAGCATTTTACCCATTAAAAACTTATAGAAGAAGGATTAAGAGTTTCACTCAAGAATCTATTGCTGAAAGTGGTAACTTAATGGCAAATTATACAGAATCAGTAAATGGACATAAGGTAGTAAAGACATATAACCTAGAAGATTTGAGAGTTTCAGGTTTTGAAGTTGCTCAAAATAAATTATTTAGATTAGGTATGAAAATGACTCAAAGAACAGCATTTTTACCTGCAATTATGGGGCTGATGATCTCTTGCGGTGTTGCTGCTGTTATTTGGTATGGTAGTTACTTAATTGTTAATGATCAAATTACAGGTGGTGAGTTTGTTTCATTTATTGCAGCTTTAATTATGCTTTATAATCCATTAAAAAGAATTGGTAATAGTTTTGCATCATTCCAAGCATCTTTATTAGCAATGGAAAGATTATTTGAGCTTTACGAAAAAGAGTACTTAATTAAAGATACTGAAAAATCAGTAGAGCTAACGGGTCTTAATAAGTCTATTGAGTTAAAAAATGTAAACTTCTCTTATGAAGAAGGAGTTAAAATTTTAAAAGATATTTCATTAACTGCAGAAAAAGGCCAAACTGTTGCTTTAGTTGGTAATAGTGGTGGTGGTAAATCTACAGTGGTTAGTTTATTGCCTCGATTATATGATGTTGATTCAGGTGAAGTTTTAATTGATGGTAAAAATATTAAAGATTATACTTTATACTCATTAAGAGAAAATATTTCAGTAGTTTTACAAGATAACTTCTTATTTAATGGCACAGTTAGAGAAAACTTAACATTAGGTAAAGAGTACGCTGAAGAAGATATTATGCAAGCTATTAAATCAGCATGTTTAGAAGATTTTATTAATGATTCTGAAGATGGTTTAGACACTCAAGTTGGAGCAAATGGATCAGCTTTATCAGGTGGTCAGCGTCAAAGAGTTTCTATTGCAAGAGCTTTCTTAAAAAATGCTCCAATTTTAATTTTAGATGAGGCTACATCAGCTCTTGATAATAAATCTGAAAAAGTAGTTCAAGCAGCTATGGAAAATCTAATGAAAGATAGAACAGTATTTGTTATTGCTCACCGTTTAACAACAATTCATAATGCTGATAAAATTGTAGTTCTTAATGATGGTAGGGTAATGGAAGAAGGAGGACATAAGGAACTTCTTAATAAAAATGGTCACTATGCATCATTATATAATTCAGCACTTTCATAGTTCTTAGTTTAAATTATTATTTAAAGCACTCTTATGAGTGCTTTAATTTTTTTACATGTTATAAGCTGTATATTATATAACTTTAGTTATAATTATATATTATATATTTAAGTTTTAATATAATAACCCCATGTTTAACTTGACTATTATTGAAAGTAAGTTTAAAATTTCTACTAATAATAAATATATCTTATCAAAAAATAATAAAAATAATAGGAGAAAAGGCTTATGAATTTTTTTGCCTTAAATTCAATTAACAAAAAAATTATGTTAGCAATGCTTTCAATAGGTGTTATACCTTTATTTATTGTAACTTTAGTTGCATCATACATATCTATTGAAAATGGTATTAAAGAGTCAGATGCTTTGTTAGATGCAATTAAAATGCAAAAAAAGAAGCAAGTTGAAGACTACTTTGGTAATGTTAAAGATGTTTTAACATCATTTGCAGAAAGTAATACTGCAAGAGAGAGTTCGAAAGGCTTTATGTCAGCTCTTTATTCATTACAAGATGATTTAAGTAGTATTGATCAAGAAGGTTTAGAAAAAAGATATAATTATCAGAAGAATAATACATCAAATGCAACATCTAAAGATATGCAAAGCTGGTTAGGTATTGATGATTTAGCTAAACAGTTACAAACTTATTATATTGTAAATAATGAAAATAAAATTAATGAAAAAGATGAATTAGTTTCAATACCAGAATTTATTGATTATAATTTTGTGCATTCAAAATATCATGAAGAGTTTAGAGATAAAGCTAAAAACTTTGGTTTTTACGATATCTTTTTAATTAACCCAGAGAATGGGCGTATTATTTATAGTGTATTTAAAGAGCTAGATTTTGGTACTAAATTATTTGACGGACCTTATAAAAATAGTGGTTTAGCAGAGGTAGCAAAAAAGGCTAAAGACTTAAAGAAAAAAGAAATCGCAATTGTTGACTTTAAAAAATATGCACCATCATATAACTCACAAGCTTCATTTATGGCAACTCCAGTGTATTCAGGTAATGAAGTTGTAGCTGTATTAGCATTCCAAATTTCATTAGATAAAGTTGATCAAAATATTACAGGTCAAAGATCTGGTTTAGGAGAAACAGGAGAAGTTTTAATTTTTGGTAAAGATGGTAAGCTAAGATCAAACTCACAGTTATCATCATCTAAGACATTTTGGAAAGATTTAAACCCAGAATTAATTTCAGGTATAAAAAATGGAGACTACTCAAGTGTAGTTGGTTATAGCTCATTACATAACTATGATGTTAGATCTGCATTTACTAAGCTTGATATTAAAGGGTTAGATTGGGTGCTAATGTCTCAAATTAGTTCAGAAGAAGTAAATGCTAAAACAGAGACTTTAACAAGAGTTTTAACAATTTTATCATTAATCATGTTAGTGCTAGCGATTATTTATGCAAACTTCTTATCATCAAGAATTTCAAAGCCTGTTAAGTCAATTATTAAGGAGTTTGATAAATTAGCAAGCCTAGACTTAAACTGCTATGCTAAAAAGCAAACAAATGATGAAATAGGTGAACTAAGTGAAGACTTTAATAAAACAGTTTCATCATTAAAGTTAATTTTAGATGCAATTAAAAACTCTAGTATTTCAGTTGAACAAGCAGCTAGTGTTGTAAAATCAAATGCTTCGCAAGTAGCAGAAATGAATATTGAGCAACGCCAGGCGCTATCTCAAATTGCTGATGCAGTTGAAGATGCAGCAAGAACAACTAATGAGATTCATGAAACTGCAGAAAAAACTGCTCTTAAGTCAAGCAGTATTTCAGCTTCAGCTGAGCAGTCTAGAGTTACAATGCAAAACTTATCAAACAGCTCTAAACAAATTTCAGAAGTTATTAAAACAATTGATGAGATTTCAGATAAGACAAACCTGTTAGCACTTAATGCTGCTATTGAAGCTGCAAGAGCTGGAGATGCTGGTCGTGGTTTTGCTGTTGTTGCTGAAGAGGTTAGAAAACTAGCAGCAATTACAAGTAAATCAACACAAGAGATTGCTGCAGTTATTAATGAGGTACAAACAGGTGTAGAAGAAGCTGAAACAAGCTTACATACTATTATTGAATCTATTTTAGAGATTAATGAGCAGGTTGATGTTGTTTCTGGTTCTATTCAAACTCAGTCAGGTACTGTTGAAGAAATTAGCGCATCAGTGCATGAGTTCTCAGGTCAGATGGATAATATTGAGCAGTTTATTTCACAAACAGCACAAAAAGCTGAAGAATTAAACGCTGAGGCAAATAATTTAAATAAAGAAGTTGATCAGTTTAGAACATAAAATTTAGAATAAATAAAAAAGCAGGCTTATGCCTGCTTTTTTAAGTTTTTAATTAACTTTTTACCTAGCTTATAACACTCTTGAGGAGTTTGAGTATGTGCCACTAGCTCAATTGTAAAACTGTCAAATCCATTTTTAATAAAATAGTTTTTTGCAGTATCTGGTTTTGCTAATGAAACAATTCTCTTGTGTCTAATTAGGTTTTTCGCAAATCTTCTTAACCTGCTTAATTCTTTTAGGAACATGAATTCTTTAGGAAATAAGCTTTGATAGAACGATTCTGGTAAGAAATTACATCCTCCATAATAAATATAGCTTTTTTTAGATGCTTCATCTGCATGAAGATCTAGGCAAAATGCCTTATTTTGAATCTGTGAGATGATTTGTTTTAAGTTTTGGATATCTTTATTGTCAGAATTCCAAGCTCGGTTAAAATCAACTCCTTCAACGCTATAACGGTGGTTTAGGTTTTCTACTCCTGAAATATTTGCCAAAGGTATAATCAAAAATGAAAACTTTTTAAGTTTACTTTTAATTTCCACTAGCTCATCAATAATGCCTTCTAGCATAAAGCTACCCTGAGTTTCACCAGGGTGTTGGCGAGCCATAATTAAAATAGTAGGCTTGTTGAAGTCTCCAATTTTAATAAATGGAATGTTGTTTTCAGTTTCAATTAGATTTTCGATACCTCTTGATTTTGCAAAGTTATTAAAGTCAGTTATTGTGTATGGCTGGTACCAACTAGCCATTTTAAAACCAGCAGGAATAATAAAGCTAAACTGCTTATTATCATAACTTCCGGCTTTTTCACTGATTTGCCAAGTTTGTCCGTCTTTACTAATGTATGGTTTGTAATTTAACCAACCATTTGCATAGTTAGACTCATAGGCATTTTCTATAATAACTTTAGTATCGCTTTGGCAATCATCTAAAGTTAAAGAAAAGCTATGCTTAACAATATCAGCTTCTTTTTGTAATTGTATAGTTACTGTTTTCATATCTTTTCTCTATTATTTATTAAAACTTGATAGGTAGTCTATAAATTTTTCTGATACATTCATTATAGTTTGTGAAGGTAAATAAGTAAAGAAGAAACCAGGGTTAACTGCTTCAAATTCAAGTATTTCTATTTCTTCATCTTGTTTTAAGAAGTCAAATCTAAAGTAATAAATCTTTTTATTTAGTTTTTCTTCTACAAATTTTTTAAGTTCTAAAGCTAGGTTAATTTCTTCTTGAGTAGGTGTGTATTGGTTAAATGCTCTATCATTTTGAGAGGGCATATTATCTTTTTTTGAATAGTTTTTATGTAACCCGTGTGAAAATTGCTCGCCAAAAAATACTAGTTGATATTCACCATTCCAAATTTTATCTGAAAATTCTTGAATTAACCATGAAGAAACATGAGACTCTTTTTCTCTTAGCCAGTTTTCATCAATATTGCTTACTTTATCAAAAAATACAGAAAGCTCACCAGAAAGAGGCTTGATGATATGTTCTTTATCTTGAGAGTGTTCTAAGATTTCTTTAAGGCTAACTTGTGGTGTAACAAGCTTTGTTTTAGGTAGGTTAAAGCCTTGTTCTTGAAATTCTAAAAGATACTTTTTATCAAAGAAAAATCTCATTGTATCAATATCATTAATAAAATTACCTTTAAAGTCTTTTTCAAATGAATCTAATACAGGAGTAATTAAAGATCTATACTTATTAATAGATCCAACATATTTAAATAATACAGACTTAACTTTATCATTAAGTTGTTTAATGTCTAAAGTCTCAGACTCTAAAGTTTGAGGGTTAAAAATAGTAATTGAATTTGTTTTTGAACAAAATAAATCAGGAGAAGTCCAAAAAATATTTAGATTTCTTTTAATTGATTCATTAGTAAATGATAATAGCTCTGTATTTTTTAAGCCATTTTTTA
>PTJW01000034.1 GCA_002937495.1 Pseudomonadota bacterium
GCATGCTTTACAGTTCCTGAAGGTATGTTTTTAGTTGGTTACGGACTAGACTTAGAAAATCGTTACAGAGAATTACCGGGTATTTTCACTATTGATTGTACAATGGATAAATCTGCAGGCGTTTGCTAGTTTGCCTTATTAAAAATAATGGACAATATTCTACTTATTATTCAAAATTTTGATGTAGCTATTAAATTTATAGCTGATGAATATCCTATTGTACTATTTATATTATATTTTGCATTTGCAGCTTCTATTGGTTCATTTTTAGGTTGCTGTTACTATCGTATTCCACGCAAAATGTCATTAATAAATCCTAAAAGAAGTTTCTGTCCTAATTGTAAAACAGAGCTTACTTTTTTTGATTTAGTTCCAATATTCTCATATACATTTTTACGCGCTAAGTGTAGACATTGCGGTATTAAAATTGCTCCGACATATTTTATTATCGAAATTCTTACTGTTGTATTTATGTTTCTTTTGTTGTATTTATTTTTATAACTAAGTAAGTAAATGCTTGCTTATGCCTTGACATTGCCTTTAAAATAGATATTATCACAGACTGCAATGAAAAAAAGGAATATGATAAATGAAACTTCAAGCAGTATTATTCACAGCATTATTATTGTTAACTTCTTGTGCATCAAAACAAGAAGAGGTAGCTGTATTGAATGAGCAAGTAGCACAGCAAGAAAAACAAATTGCCAAGGTTGAGAAACAAAATAAGCAACTTAAAAAACAAGTTGCAAAAAAACATCAAGTTATTGTTGAATATAAAGCTGCAGAAAAGAAAATGATTAGAGAGCTTGAAGATAGATTTAAAGAGTTCCATAAACAAGCAGATTTATTAGATGAGAAATTAAATGCAAACCCACCAGCACCAGAAACAGTAAAGTTTGAAGCTGTTAATAATCAAGAAGATGAAACTTTTGTAGTTAATGAAAAAACTCATGAAGTTGAAACAAAAAAACAAGCAGATAGTATTGTTGGACAAGTAGCAATTGAAGAAAAAGACGCTATAAAAGAGCAAGAAGATTTAAAATATAAAAGAAACTTAGCATTAGGTGCTATTTTACTTGCCTGTATTTTAATCTGTTTTGTAATTTTTAGATTCTTTTAAATTGACAAGCAAAGCATAAAAGATATAATCTGATATTCCATTCTTAATAACAATCTTTAAAAGGATTAATAGCGTTTATGAAAGTTGTATTTACATTATTAGTTTTATTGTTTACTTTTGCTATGCCGGTTGATATGGCATATGCTAAAAAGTCTTATTCAAGTAAAACTGTAAAGTCTTATAAACAGAATAATACAGTTCAGAATAATCAAAATACAGTTAAACCTGAAGATCAAAAATCTGGTAAGTTAGATACTGCAAAAAAACTAACAGCAGGAGCTGTAGCAGGTGCAGTTGCTTATGAGGTTGCTGATGAAATTGGTGATGCATTAGAAGGTGAAGAAGATAGCCCGTTTTACGGATTAATTAACCCTGATGATGTAGTTCCAGATGATTTTAAAAAGCAATATGAAGAAGAAAATAAAGAAGATGATAGTGATGATCATGAGCCAATGTCATTATTAACATTTTTAATGTTAACTTTCTTTGCATTTGTTTCTTTGGTATTCTCGAGAATGACAAAAGGTAAAGACTAGAGTTATATTAAGCCCCATTCGGGGCTTTTTTCTTGAAAATAATTAAATGCTAGGTTAAACTTAATATAATAAAAAAAGGAGCTTAGGTATGAAAAAAGGTGCAATGTTCGGTCTTGATGCTCGTATAGCTTTGGCAATATTTGGTGCATTATCAGTAATTAGTGGTGCAGCATTATATTCAGCTATTCAAGAAAGTAAGATTATACAGTTTTTAGCACAGCATGATGAGTATGCAAAAGCTATTGAAGCTTATATGTTAGATACAGGTGTTGATTTAAAATCAGGTAATACTGCAGGAGTGTCTGTTCATGCAAAGTCACTGGTGACTAACTATACTTCAGTAGATGGCTGGAAGGGACCTTACCTTGCTGCTGAAGAGTCTACTAGTATATATGAGTTAAAAGGTATACCTATTGGTAGTTTGAAGCATTTATTTATTAAAAAAGCTAGAGAAGGTGTAGCTTGGGATGATCCAGATTTTGCAGCAAACGCATGTAATGGCAGCAAAGACTGCTTTTATTGGACAGAAACAAATTGCTATGAAAAGTCATTTGTAGAAAATTTAGATGTTAGGATTGATGGAACACTTGATGCTGACGAGGGTCGTTTTAGATATTCTGTATGTTCAAGCCCTAATGCAATGTATAAAGTTTACTATCAGGCTGTTAGGACTATTTCTCAGTAGTTGGTTCTTTAAAAGTATATAAGTAAATACTTAAATGATTTCAAAAAAATAAAAATAATTTACATTCTAAGTTGTGTAATAATAAAAAAGGAGTTGTGTATGAAAAAAGGTGCAATGTTTGGTCTTGATGCAAGGATAGCATTAGCAATATTCGGCGCATTATCTGTAATATCAGGAGCGGCATTATATAGCTCTATACAAGAGTCAAAAAAAATAAGAATGGCAGTTTCTTTAGAAGAAGTAAAAAAAGCATTAACTCAATATATATTAGATACAGGTTCATATATGATACCTGAAACTTCAACTAGTACAAATATGAGAATTGGTGATTTATTTGAAAATTATACAAATGTTACAGGTTGGTCAGGACCTTATATTGGTGTAGATTCTACTTTAATTGTTAATTTAGAGCTAACAATTGCAGCAGATAAAAAAATTGATAGATTATGGAATGCTTCAAGGCATTCAGATATTAGCTGGGGTAGTACAGACTACACATTAACAAATTTAAAGCCATGCACTAAAACAAACTGTATGATTTATTTAAGAAAATCTTTACCTAAAACTTCAACTTCTTATTCTAATTTAATTCATATATATACACTACTTGATGAATATTATGATAATAATGATGGAGCTGGGTTGGGTAAAGTTCGAGCAAGAACAGCAGGAACAACATTTTACATTTATTTAGAGCTTATGCCTGAATATACAAAACTAAATAGTTAAAGGAGATTTATGAAAAAAGGCGCAATGTTTGGATTGGATGCTCGTATAGCATTAGCAATATTTGGAGCATTATCAATAATAAGTGGTGCAGCATTATATAGTGCTATACAAGAATCAAAAAAAGTAAGTATGGCAACCTCAGTTAAAGAAGTGCAAAAAGCTTTAGCTCAGTATGTTTTAGATACAGGTGTTTATTTGCCAGAAAATAATAGCACTAGTACTTCTATGTTACTAGGTCAGCTTTACCAAAATAGAGAGAATATTGATAACTGGGATGGCCCATATATTGGAAATGCATCAAATCTTGATTTAACTTTAGATGTTGATATTACAAAGGATAGGGTAATTGATGCTAGGTGGTATGCTTACAGATATTCTGATTTAGCATGGGGAACATCTGATCCGTCTACAACAACAGCAAGGAATTGTAGTACATCTAATTGTAATATTTATTTAATGAACTTTTTAACAAGTTCAAGTCCTTCATTTTCTAATTTAATTAAAACTTATGAAATGTTAGATGAATATTATGATAATGGTGATGGGGCAGGTACTGGTAAGGTGCGAGCAAGAATAACACCTGCTATAGTATATGTTTATATAGAAGTAATGCCAGAATATATTAAACTTAATAATTAAAAAAGACCTCGCTTGAGGTCTTTTTATTATTTTGATCCAATATATTTAAATAATAACTTAGATACAAATTTTGTTTTTCTAGATAAGAATAAATCTTTATAAACTTTTGATGCTACTAGCCTGTTAATATCTGAATAAGTAGGGTATGTGTACATTTGATTTAATAGCTTAGAAGGTTTTTGCTTGTTTTGCACAATGCTTGTCCATTGCTGAATTAAATCACCTGCGTTTTTACCTAACATGCTAACGCCAATAGTTTGTCCTTTTTTATTTAAAATAACTTTAACTTTACCAATTTTAGCATCTTCAGTAACCGCGCGATCGTTTTCTTTAAACTCGGCGGTAAATACTTTTACTTTTTTGCCGTATAGCTCTTTTGCTTTTTCTTCTGTTAAGCCAATTTGTGCTAACTCTGGGTTTGTATATGTAGCCCAAGGTAGTGCATGGTAGCTAGCTTTAGCAAAAATAGAACCAAATAAAACTCTTTTAATAAAGATACTTGCTTGATATGCAGCTAGGTGAGTGAATAGTCCCTTACCTGCAACATCGCCTAATGCATAAACTAGTTTGTTTGAAGACTGCATTGTATCATCAGTTAAAATAAAACCTTTTTCATTGTATTGAATGTTTGCATTGTCTAAATCAAGCTTTTCAGTGTTTGGAGTTCTACCAGTAGCTATAAGTAAGTGGCTAGATGATAAAATAAACTCATGACCTCCAGATTCAAGGTGTAAATCAATTTTAGATCCGTTATTTGCTACTTTATAAAGATTAGTCTCTTCATAAATCTCAATGCCATCTTTTAACATCTTTTCTTTCAAGATTTCGCTAAGGTCTTTATCATCATGCTCTAAAATACCAGAAGAATTATTAATTAGCTTAGTTTCAATGCCCATATTATTAAATGCTGTTGCCATTTCAACCCCAATAGGACCTGCTCCTACAATAGTTATAGAATCTGGTTTTTCTTTTAAGTCAAAAACAGACTCATTTGTTAGGTAGTCAATTTGATCTAATCCTGAAATATTAGGTATAAAAGCTCGTGAGCCTGTAGCAATAACAAATTTAGTTGCTGTAATAGTTTCACCATTTACTAAAATAGTTTCTTCATCTAAAAAGTTTGCATAGCCATTAATAACATCTACACCAAAGCCTTCAAATCTTTCTTTAGAGTCATGTGGCTTAATAAATTTAATAGAATCTTGAATATGTTGCATAACTTTATTAAAGTCTTTTAACTGTTTTGATGCATGTAAAAATGCCTTTGATGGTACACAGCCATAGTTTAAACAATCACCGCCCATTTTATGGCCTTCAATTAATGCAACTTTATAATCTAATTGTCCTGCAACAGCTGCAACTGTAAGTCCAGCAGATCCGGCTCCAATAATTGCAATATCATAATGTTTAGACATTTTTAACTCCTTTGTTTTTTATCTTTTTTATTAAAATAGGGCTTAATGAGAATAGACCTAATAATACAAGTGCTGAAATCATTTCTGTTGAAACTAAATCATTAACTGATTCTATTTGTCCAGACTGGAACCCTAAGTATGTATAAATAAATGATCCTGGTATAATTCCAACAAATGTAGTCCATAAAAATGTTTTTGTTTTTACTCCTACAGTTGCAGGGGCAATATTAACTAAAACGAATGGAAAAACAGGAACCAATCTGGCAAATAATAAATAGCTAATGGCATTTTCTTTAATATTTTTCTGCAGGGTTAGTAAATGCTTACTATTTGAGTATTTCTCAAGTAATCCTTTGCTTCCAGAGGCTTTCTTAATAATTAAGAATATAATTAATGCGCCAATTGTAGCACCTATTACAACAACTAGAGTTCCTAAAATAGGGCCGTAAATAACACCAGCTAATAAAGTTAGTACTGTAGCAATAGGTAATGATAAAGCAACGCTAATAATATAGATACCAGCAAAAATAGAAACTGATAATACTAAGTTTTCTACAGATAGGTTTATTAGATAGTCTTTTTGATTTAGTATGGTTTGCTTATCAATAAAAAAGCTTGCTGTTAGCATTAAGCCTAGTAGTATAGCTACTGGGATGAATTTTTTTAGTTTAGTCATATGGTCTAGCTCCTCTTGCTAAATATTTTATATCTTTATGATAATATATTCTACTTAAAATTAAAGAAGGTTACATTTTTTCTTTTACTTTTAAAAAAATATACTTTAAACTATTTATAATTTTATATAGAATTGTAATAAATAAGGATTTTAATTATGCCTTGGTATGTATATTCATTATTAGCAAGTATTTTATTTGCTATTATACCATTACAGAAAAGAAAGTTTAACCACAGTCCTAAAGATATAGTTTTTTGGTCTTCATTATTTGCTTTTGCTCTTACTTTAGCATTATTTCCATTGTTAGAGTTTCCTGAAATGGAAGTTTTTTATGTAATGGCAATTTTTACAGGTTTTTCGGGTGTTTTTGGTGGTGTTTTACAGTTTAAATTAGCCGAAAAACACATGGGTAGAACATTACAAGTTCAACTGCCAGTGCAAATTTTATCATGCTTTACTTTCTATTGTTTCTTGCAGCCAGAATATTATAACGCTTTATTTTCTAATCCTTATTCTTCATTTGCTGCAGGCATATCAATTCTTCTATTAATTTTATCATCTCAATTCTTAAGAAAATCAGATAATACATTGATTGGCTTTTTAACAGTTGTTCCAATTGGTTTGTTGTTTGCATTTATTATGGTTTATTATAAGTTAGTTATGGATGTTATTCCGGGTAATGTTTCAAATATTATTTTAGCTTATATTATGGTTCATTATTTTACTGTATCTGTTTGTTTCTTTGTAGAGAATTTAATAAATAAAGATTCTGTGATTAATATTTCAGAAAAGATTACATCAAGCTCATTATTAATAGCAGTTTTATCAGTATTTGCTTATTATTTCTTATTCACATCTGTTTATTATGCATCAAATCCAGCATATCCAATTGCATTTAATATGCTAATACCTGTATGGATTAAGCTTTATAATACAGGGTTCTTAAAAAAAGCAGATGAAGCTAGCTTAAAAATTTCAGTTATTATGCTTTTAGCTATTTGTATTTTAGCAGTTAGTGGTTAAGTTAGTGAGGTCTGAAGAAATTAAATAGTCAGAGTCATTTGCTAAAAGTGCAAATGGAGGTGTGTATTTTACTACTTTTCAAATTCATTTAGCTGAAAAGCAAAGAGGCCAGTATTTTGTTTATAAAATACCAGCCTCATATATAAATTTTAATTTAAATTAAACATAAAAATCAGTCAAGCCATCTTTGTTTTTTGTTTGGCCATTTTGTTTTTTGTCTTCATTGTCACGCTGAACCTTCTTAGGTTCTTCTTTTTTAGGTTCTTTATCGTCATTTGAGTGCATTATAAGGTCATTAAATGTTTTATTATCTAAGCGACTTTCTTTGTTTGAAATCTCAACCTCAGTAATATTTTCCATATCTTTTCTGGCATAGTCAGGTCGTCTAACTATGTTGAATTTACTTTTGCTTACTTTTGAAATGCTCATATAACACCTCCTAAAATACTCTTTCTTCTTATATTTTATATATTTTTATACAAATTTTCAATTGTCACATATCAAAAAAAACTATAAATGTTGCTTTATTATCACTTATTGGTTGTAATATACTAAAAAAGTAGAGTTTTATTAACAAAATACCCCTCAAAGCCTTCCCAAAATTATAAAAAGTTGATAGAATATATGTAATTCAAAAAAACATCTTAAACAATTTAAAAAATTAAATAAGAAAAACAATTGTTTCATAATAAAAAAGAATAATAAAACAAGTAGGTTTATTTATGAAAAAACGCGTTATTTTAGGTAAAATTTTAATTTATCTAGTACTATTTTTTGGTATAGTACTATCAGTTCTTGCATATTTTTATACAGAGCAGCAGCATAAACAGTTGTGGCAAAACTCTAAGCATGCTCAGTTAGACTTAGAATTATCAAATATTGAGAAAAACTTTTATTTAGCTTTACTAAAAATTAAAGCAAATTTAAACGAGCTTAATGATCATAAAATCGAAGGCTCTGATATTTTAGATAAAAGATACTTTGATAGATGGGGTGAGTTATCAGTAAATCTAAATAAACCAATTAAAGATGTTCAAACAATTGACTTTAAAGTTGACAATCAGCAAGTTTCTCTTCAAATTACGCAAAATCAAATCAATAAAATTATTAATAATGCTGGCGATTTAGGTTATTACTTCTTTACTTTAGACTCTGAAAGTTTATATGTTGCGTTTGTTAATAGAATAAATGATGAGAAAGTAACACTTCATATTTCTAAAATTAAAAATCTATTTGAGTATATTTCAAAATTTGAAGGTTATCTAATTGATGTTATTAATGAAAGTGGTAATTCTGTTTATTACAGAACAAACAGTGTTAAACCCGAAAATTCTTATGTTATTAAAAGACAGTTAAAAGAATCAAATGTTACAGCAAATATAATTGTTTACTTAAATCATGAAGGTAGAGATGGCTTTGGTAACTATAGTGTTTTATTCATGGTACTGATTTTAATTTTAACATTCTTAATTGTTTCATATCTATTTAAGCAAAATACAGAATTAAACAGACTTAACAAAAAAATGTTAGATCAAAGCTATGGTTTAAAAAGTGCTTACTCATTATTTAAAAAAATTACAGGTAATTCTTTTGATATTATTTCAATTTTAGGGCCAGATTTAAAAGTTGAGTATGCAAACTCATCATATGCTAAAACTTTAAATTATAACCCAGCAAACTTACAAGGTTTAGCATTTACAGAACTATTACCAGATTCAAATAGATATAAATTTGTTAGAAAAGTTAAATCATTTGACTTTAACAAGGGTGCTTTAAGCTTTGATTTTGAATTACTACACTCAAATAAAAAAGATAAAATCATTGTAGAATCAATGATTCACCCAGTTTATGATGAAGATCAA
>PTJW01000035.1 GCA_002937495.1 Pseudomonadota bacterium
TCTGATGCGTTTGTAGTTGTTGGCACTTCTCTTAAGTTATAACCAGTTAAGTCAATTGCATAAATCTTTGTGTCTTTTTTAGTTTGACGAGCAAAAATAATTACACGACCATTTGGTGACCAACTTGGAGACTCATCTAAGAAACCTTCTGTTAATAGTCTTTCTTCAGATGCTCTGCCGTCTTCATCAATATCAATTACACCAATGTGGAACTTACCATAAATTTGTTTAACAAATGCAATCATGTCACCTCTTGGAGACCATACCGGAGCATAATACTGACCTGCACCATATGTTAAACGCTTAATGTTATTACCGTCTGAATCCATTGTGTAAAGAACCGGACGACCTGCTCTATCAGAGTTAAATACAATTCTCTTACCATCTGGTGAGTATGAAGGAGATGTATCAATTGAGCTTGATGAGAATGTAAGCCTTTTTAGTTTCTTAGAGTCTAAGTCTAATTGGTAAATTTCAGAGTTACCTTCTTCATCTTTTGTTAATGTCATTAGTAGTTTTTTACCATCTGGAGAAAATCTTGGTGCTGCGTTTAAGCCTTTATAAGCACCTACTACTTCTTGCTGACCAGTTGTTAAGTCTAAAATGTAAACTCTTGGACGACCATTTGCATATGATAAGTACGCAATTTTTTGTTCTACTGGTGAGAACCTTGGTGTTAATACAATACTTCTACCATCTGTTAAACATTGTTGAGATGAGCTGTCTTGGTTCATAACACATAGCTGTTTAATAGTTCTTTGTCTACCTCTTTTATCAGTAATTTTATTTTCACCAATATAAGCAATTCTTGAAGTAAAGTAACCTTTTTCACCTGTTAAAGCTGTGTAGATATCGTCACTAATTCTGTTTGCGATATGTCTCCAAAATTTAACTTTAGCTGTATACTTTTTACCAACTGTTTGCTGGTCTGAGTAAACATCAAATAGCCTGTATTCAATAACTGCTTTTTTATCTAGTGCATCAGCAGTATCGTCATTTTGCAGTTGAGATGTACCAGTAAATAAACCTTCTACGTTTAAACGCTTCCAGTCTTCAAAGTTAGGACCATTTAAACGAAGAGATTCTTCAGTTTGTAAAAATGCATTCCTATCAATAATATTGAATAAACCTGATGATCTAAGGTTATCTTCAACAACTTTAGTGATGTTTGCACCTAACTTTTCGTCAATATTTGTGTTACCTTGTAGGTTAGTAATAGCTAAAGGTAGCGGTTCAGAGTTACCTTCATCAATTTTAATTCTAACTAAAGCATTTGCTTGTGTTGTCACAAGAACTGTAGATAGAACTAATAGTGCTTTTATTATTTTCATTTTTTCTTACCTTGTTTTATTATCGACTAAATACTAGCTCTATAGTTTTATAGATTTCATACTTATCTGCAGGAATTGGCAGTGGGCTAGATTTTCTGATAGCTCTTTGTAAGCTTCGGTCAAAGTGCCCTCTTCCTGAAGATTTAATAACTCTTACTTTACTTACTGTACCGTCTCTATCTAATGATAGTCGTACAACTGCTTTAAGCTTATTAAGCTTATTAGCACCAGCAGTAACATACCAGTTATCTTGAATTACCTTCTTGATTTTTGCAATTTCTAGCTGGTCAACATCATAAACTGTTGGCTCACCTTCTTCATCTGATTTTACAGATGGTTGTTGTTTATCAAGTTCATCAATAAAGTCTAAAGTGCTTAAAAAGTCATCTTCTACTTTTGTTGTAGGCTTAATTTTTTTAGATTTATCTTTAACTATTGCTTTTTTATCGTTAGTTTTATCTAATTTTTCAGGCCTTCTATTTGAAGTTTTCTTTTCTTGCTTTTTCTGTTGTTTTGCCTTTGGTTTAGCCTTTGGCTTTTCCTGTTTTTTCTTAACTACTTTTTTTGAGTCTGCTTTTTTCACAACTTTAGTTTTATGCTTAACTTCTTTTTTAGCTTCTTTTTGTTTTTTAGGAGCATATTTAGGAGCTGCAGATTGTTGTGAGTTTACTGTTTTAGGCTTAGCTGCCGGAACATCTTTTTTAGCTTTAGCAGGAGCAGACACAATTTTAACATTAATTTGTGTTATTTCTTTTTCAGGCATAACAAAAGTAGGTAATTCCAACATAATGAAAATACCCAAGCAGAAGTGCATAAATAATGATAATGCTATTCCTCTTCTCATGTTATATATTTTATACCTTTTTGTTAAAATTTAAAATCTTGATTACAATTAATTAATAATTTAAGTATATAGCAACTTACTAATTTAAAGTTCTATTGTCTTGGTTCTGTAACCATTCCTACATCAACTAATCCTGATGTTTGTAAAGATGACATTACAGTCATAACTGCACCATAAGGCACTTCTTTATCTGCACGAAGTAAAATAGCGGCATTTTGACGAACTTGCTTAATAGCTTTAAGTTTAGTTACTAGCTCGTTTTCTTTAACTTTTGCTGAACCAACAAAAATTGCACCATCTTTTTTAATAGCAATTTCAATTGGATCTTCTTTTACTTTCATTTCTGTATTTTCTACTTCTGGTAAACTTACCTGCACACCTTGCGTTAACATTGGCGCTGTAATCATAAATACTACTAACAGAACTAACATTACGTCAACAAATGGCGTAATGTTAATTTCTGTAATTGTATTATATCGACTAGATCTTTTTGAGCTACCGCCCATTGGAGACATTGCCATATTCGTTATAATTCCTTTGCTGTTTGCTTATTATTTATTAGTCTGTAGATCTTCTACGTCTGTTTGCTTTTCTGCTTTGAACAATAGCTTCTTGCTCTTGTCTGTCAAGAATTGTAGTAAATTCTGCTACAAAGCTTTCAAGTCTCATGATGTATCTACCTAGCTCTGTTGATACTTTGTTGTATGCAATAACTGCAGGAATAGCTGCTAATAAACCAATTGCTGTAGCAAGTAAAGCCTCTGCAATACCAGGTGCAACAACTGCTAATGATGTATTTTTAGTAGCACCAATTGTTGTGAATGAGTGCATAATACCCCAAACTGTACCTAATAAACCTAAGAATGGAGCAACCGAACCAATTGTACCTAAGAATGGCAGATATTTTTCTAATTTATCAATTTCTCTAGTCATAACTACTGTCATAACTTTTTCTACACGCTCTCTAACGCCTACTTGTAAAATACCAGTAGATTCAGCTTCTTTATCTTGAGCAGTTTCCCACTCTCTTAAACCTGTAACAAAAACTTTTGCTAATGGGTGGTCTGTATCTTCAGGTTTTACACCTCTGTAAAGTTCTTGTAAGTTTTGTTGGCCCCAAAAAGCTTCTTCAAATTTGTCGGCTCTTTTTCTTACAATACCAATTGCGCGCATCTTTTCAAAAAAGATTGCCCACACTAAAATTGAAAGCACACCTAGTGCAATCATAATAAATTTAACGAACCAAGTTGCTTGGAAAAATAAAGAGAATAAATCTAATTGATTTGCCACTTCAAGAGTTTGTGTCATATTTTATCACCTTTTATAATTATATATGCTGTTTGTTATTTATTAATATATTTGAAATACTTAGAATATTCCATGTTGCAAACATAGCACATTTTCAAGTTTATTTCAATTATATTCTTGTAAAAAAAATTGAAAAGTGTATAATAATCAGCACTAAGCAATTCAATGTAAAATCATAGGCCGTAAAGGCAATAAAGGAGTAAGAAATGAACCCAATTATTTTGGACAAAATTATTAACATTATTACAGAAAATAATCCTGAAAGTCTTAAAACAATGGAACAACTTGAAGAGATGTTCCCAGTTAGACTAAATGAAGCAGGAGAAAAAGTTACTGTAACTAGATTTGCACCAAGCCCTACTGGCTTTATGCACATCGGTAGCTTTTATGCATCTATTATTGCTAAAAAAATTGCACAACAAGCTAACGGTAAGTTTGTTTTAAGAATTGAAGATACAGACAGAAAAAGAGAAGTTGAAGGCGCTGTTGACATTGTTGTTAACGGTTTAGAAGCTTTTGGTGTTCACATTGATGAAGGTATTACATCTGAAGGTACTTTAGGTGAATACGGCCCATACAAACAAAGCGAAAGAGCTTTTATTTATAACTCATGCATTAAACACCTACTTGAGCAAGACTTAGCATACCCATGTTTCT
The DNA here is from genome assembly GCA_002937495.1 of Pseudomonadota bacterium. Taxonomy (GTDB): domain Bacteria; phylum Pseudomonadota; class Alphaproteobacteria; order UBA1280; family UBA12223; genus UBA12223. The sequence continues at coordinate 4,141 of PTJW01000035.1, forward strand.
GTACTCCTGAAGAGCTAGAAAAACAAAGAGAAGCACAAATGGCTCTTAAGCAACCTCTTGGTTATCACACTAAGTGGGCTAAATGCTCTCGTTTAACAGATGAAGAAACTATTGAAAAATTAGATGCTGGTATTCCTTTTGTTATTAGATTTAGATCATCAGGTGATACAGAAAAGAAATTTGAAGTTAAAGATTTAATTAAAGGCAAGCTATCATTCCCACAAAATGACGACCATGTTGTTATTTTTAAGCGTGACGGTTTACCAACATATCACTTTGCCCATGTAGTTGACGATCACTTTATGAGAACAACACACGCTACTCGTGGTGAAGAATGGGTTCCATCATTAGCAACTCACATTCAGCTATTTGCTGCAATGGGTTGGAAAACACCTAAGTATGGTCACTTCTCACCTATCTTAAAAATGGAAGATGGTAAAAAGAGAAAAATCAGTAAGCGTAAAGACCCTGAGGCAAACATCGAGTTCTACATGCAAAACGGTTACCCTAAACACGCAGTTATTGACTACCTAATGAACTTAGTTAACGCAAGCTTTGAAGACTGGAGAAAAGCTAACCCTACTGCAAGCATTGAAGAATACAAGCTAGACTTTGCTACAATGAAAAAATCAGCAGGTGCTTTACTAGACTTTAACAAACTAGATAATATTAGTAAAAACTACATTGCTACTTTATCAGCAACTGAAGTTTTTGATGCAGTTAAAGTTTGGGCTGAAAAGCACAACGAAAATCTATTTGCTTTAATGAATGAAAAGCCAGAATACATCACTAACATTTTTGGTATTGAAAGAACAAACACTGATAAAGTTAGAAAAGACTACGCTAAATGGTCTGATGTTGAAGAATCAATTAAATTCTTCTTTGATGAAGGTTTTGAAAACAGCTTAGATACAGTTGCTGCAAATGCAGAAAACATTGACAAGCAAGTTATTAAAAACATCATTGAAAGCTACGCTGCTAGCTACAACCCAGAACTTGTAAAAGACGACTGGTTTGCAGACCTTAAAGCTCAAGCTGCAGAATTTGGTTTTGCTGCTAATAAAAAAGAGCAAAAAGCAGAACCTGAAAAATACATTGGTAACATTGCAGATTTTTCAAAGATTTTAAGATGTGCTGTTACAGGTCAACCACAAAGCCCAGATTTACACCAAGTAATGCAAGTAATGGGTATTGAAATGGTTAAAGCTAGATTAGCAAAAGCTGCTAAATAATTTATATAGAATAAAAAAAGAGACCTTATGAGGTCTCTTTTTTTATTTATCGATTACATGTAGAAGTATTTCAGCACATGATACTTAATACTTACTGTATAGTAGTTATGTAACTCAACTTCATCACCATTAGCTTTAAATGGCTCTTCACCATTCTTTAAAGCACTACTAACAATTTCTGTTAGCTCTTTTTCTAATGCTTTAAATTCATTTCTTAAACCAGTGAGGTGCGATGCATCATAATCAGCACGACAAGACGATTCAAGCTCAAACAAATAGCGATGTACTTTGACATAAGCTTTTGGATGAATTTGCTTGATAAGCTCAAGCATTACTTGTTCACAAATGTAAATTTCAGGAGTTTCACCACCTGATGAAGTAGCTAACATCGAAACTTTATCATTCTCTAACTCAAAAGCTTTAAGGCTTAAAGTTCTAATGAAAAGCTCTTTAGGCTCACTAAGCAGCGTTTCTTCACTACAGCCTTTTAAGTCAAACACTGTTTTTAAATGGTAAGATACCAATTCTTCAATTTCTGTATGCATATTAAGATTCCAGGTTAAAAAGATTGTATAGTAGAGTTAATATATACATATAGATTAATATTTCAAGTTAAAATAATAAAAAAGAGGCCTATTTAGACCTCTAATTAAATTATTTGTATCGATTATGCAATTAAGCTGCTAAAAGCTCTTGAATTGCCTTCTTTTTGTCTTCTAGCTGCCATGCGTTTTTGCATAGTTCTGCAGCTTCAGCATCTGAGTTGATTTTCTTTTGACAAGTACAAATATCAAAGCCTAAATCAAACAGCTCTGCTTGTAACTCGTCATGCGAATAGCTTGAGTACTCTTGTTTTGCTTTTTCAACTTGAGTTGCGCGGTCCATAAAGACCTCCTTAATATTAAGAAACGTGCCAATGACTTATTCTATTATATGTAGAATAAAAATAAATTCAACACTTTTCTTTTAGGGATAAAAAAAGGCCTATACAAAATATAATGTATAGACCCTATAAATCGAAATTAACCAATGAGTACCGCCTTATATGCTAAAGCAACGGTTGATATACTAATTAAGGCTGGAAGAACAAGTGCAGTTGTTATATTAACCCACTTGGTAAGCCGCAGAACTGCATATAGCTCCTGACCTGCTAAGTACATGTAAAACATAATAGTTAACACACCTATAATAGGCATGACAACTCCCCAATTGTACCACCAGTCCCAAATGCAAACATATGAAATTGCAAATAAGAATAGCGATGAAAAGAACCACGTCATCAGTGGCCAACGGCGTTCAAAATAACCGTTTACATCTTTTTCATAAACGATTTTTTTTGATGGTGACAAAGCATCTACTTTAACAATTTTTTCTTTTTTTACTCTTGTTGGAGCAATTGCAGAAAAAGTTTCAAAAATACTTAAATCCTTAGTATCCATAGATATCCCCTACTTGTCAGAAAAATTAACATAATATGTAATAACTTATACTATATAATATTAAATATTAGCTGACAGTTCATTATTAAGAAAACCTAAACAATGTAAGTCAAATTGTATATTAATATCATAAACTTAACAAGACAAAAGGCTGCACAATGGCAGCCTAAGGTAAAAATACAGCGATTATTAAGAATGCACAGTTGCAAAAAAGCAACCAATACAAGTAATTACTATTGCTAAAAATAAAGAACTTAAAGCTACTTTATAGCCTTTTTTTAAAAATTTACAATCTACCAAGGCAGATACAGAATGGATATTAGCAATAAATAAAACTATCCATCCAAAAACATAACCGATATGTAACCCTTTAGAAAGTAATAAGCCTCCTAGTACAAATAAACCAATACAGCTAACCATTACAATTAAGTATAAGCTATTTACATCTTGATATCCCCAAGACTCAGCAACAACTGATTTCATAAAACCTCCCTATTGTTAAATAACTTTAGTTTGATTCTGCTAAAGGCGCTCCTTCTTTTAATTTCTTATTAATAATATATGACAATGAAATGAATAAAACTCCTAAACTCATAAATACAACAATAACTACAATTAATGAAATTTGTAATAATTGACTTATTTCACTAAAATTAGATTTAAAGAATATTCCATAAATTAATAAGCATGCTATTGCTATGCACGAAAATGCTATAGATTTTAAATCTTCAGAACTTTCAAAAAAGTCTAACTTAAAGATCATACAACTAAGATCTCCCCAAAAAGGTACTAAACACAAATAACTATATAAACTTTTATAAAAATAATTTCAATATTTTTTTTAATACTTTTTTATACATTTAGTTATTTTTTTAAGAAAAACAGTAAACTAGCTAATTTATGCAATTTTAGTAATAAATTTTTTTAACTTTTTTTGCATTTTTTTCAAAAAAACACTTGCTTTTAATATCTGGCTGTGTTAAATATATACACATCAAACGAAAGGTCGTTTAGCTCAGTTGGTAGAGCAAAGGATTGAAGTTCCTTGTGTCCGCGGTTCGATTCCGTGAACGACCACCATTTAAACCCTCAGATAACTCTGAGGGTTTTATTTTTATTTCAAGTACAATATAAAAGCTCTAAAATATCCAATACTATTAAAGAATAGCCTCATTTACTTTTGATTATCTAAAAGCTAATAACTATATTTAGAATGCATAATAAAGACAACTTATGTTTTTCTATTAGAGAGTTATTATGAGCATAGTTAAATTGACTAAATTGTCAATCTCTAAAAACAAAGCAAAGTGTCCTGTATGTAGTTATGAGTACGATGATGGATACTGTGCTAAATGACCTGTTTGCGGACACTTTTTAAGTTAACTAAATTATTAACCATACCCCACTTATACCTGTAAGTATTTGTGGGGTATTTCTTATTGTTGGTTACTATATTTTATGTTATTATAAAAGTATATAAAGGTACTTATGATATGGAAAATTTTGAACAAATTAAAAAAGCTCTAAAACACACTACAGACCCTAAAATGCTGGATATTGTATCAGCATTAACTTGCCTAGGTATTAAAGTTGATAGATCTTCACCTGGAGATATAAATAAACAAATAAATATTAATTTAGATACATCTAAAGACCTTCTTGTAATAGAAAATGAATTAAAAGAATCTATAAGCTTTTATCCTTTTGTTGAAATAAAAAACGAAGAGACAAATAAAGAATACTTAAGAAACTTAATAAATTTACTTGACGAATTTTACAGTTGCAAGCTTACTCCATCAAGTAGACTATTAACAATAACTCCCATTCTAATGAGAAA
>PTJW01000036.1 GCA_002937495.1 Pseudomonadota bacterium
GGCTTTATACCAGAGCTTTCTATTGTTGTGCAAGAAGGTTGGGAAATTACAGGTCATATTTTATTAACAAAGGTAAAATTAGATAAAAATGATGGTTCACAAATTGATATTTTAGCTTTAGCTCCAATGTCAGTAATGCCAATATTACAAAAAACAGGTGTTGGTTTGCAGTTAATTATGGAATCTACAGATATTGCAAGTAAACTTGGTTATGGTGCAATTGCCGTATTGGGTCATAAAGATTATTACCCTAAGCATGGTTTTAATTTGGCTCAAGACTACTCTATTACATGTAATATTGATGGAGTTGAGGAGTTTTTATTTGTAAAAGAATTAAAGCAAGGCTTTTTAGATGGGTGTGGTGGTAAAATTAATTACCCAGATGTGTTTTTTCAAGAGTTTGAAAATTAAATAAAAAAGCAGCCTGTTAAAGGTTGCTTTTTTTTACTATTTAGGGATATATTATTAGTTAAGAGATTAATAAAAAAATAATAAGGAATTACAATGTTTATTAAAAAAGGTGCGATGTTTGGGCTTGATGCAAGGATAGCTTTAGCTATTTTTGGTGCTTTATCGGTAATATCTGGAGCTGCTTTATATAGTGCGATAGATGATTCAAAAAAAACAGCCTTTATGGTTCAGTTAGAGGAGTTTTCAAAAGCATATACTGCATATTATTTAGATGTTGGTCACCATGTTCCGGTGTATGAGGCAAATAAAGATTTTTTAGTTGGTAATAGAATTGTTGAAAATATAGATTCAGATACTAATTGGAATGGACCATATTGGCCAGAAGGTTATGGTAAAAACCGTAACAATAAAGATGGTTTAGGTAGAGTTTCTTTTAGGGGTGATTATAGTGCCGGCTTTGTTCAGGCAATTGATACTGATTGGGGTGATTATGCAGGGTCTTCTTTTATTGGTGACTGTATAATATCAAACTGTCATATTTGGGCTTATGTTGAGGTTAGAGACAAAAATATTAACTTTGCGAAAGATATTAATAATAGGATTGAAAAGGATGATAGTGCATCATCTGGTAAAGTTAGAGTTAGATATTTTGGAGATAATTCATATAATATATATTACTATGTACAGCCTAAATAAAAAAGCAGCCGATACGGCTGCTTTTTTGGAGATAGAAATTGTTTTAATGAGAATATACTGCATTAATTGTTTGAATTAACTCAGATTCATCAAATGGTTTGTACAAAATAGCTTTTGCACCTAAGTTTTCTGCAATTGGAAGGTATGCACCAATACCATTGCGAGATCCACCAGAGATAGCAATTATTTTTACATTGTCATTAATGCTTTTAAGTTCTGAAATTGTTTCAAAGCCTTCTTTGTTTGGCATTATAATATCTGTAATTACAATATCATACTTATTTTGTTTAAATAATTTAATCCCTTGAACACCGTCTTCAGCTAAGTCAACCTTATAATCAGAGTCGTTAAGCATAAGCTGAATTGATTCTCTTACTAGAGCATCATCATCGATTACTAAAAAATTTTTCATTGTTTATTTATCCTGCCCTTTTTGTTGTTCTTTTATTTATATTGCAGGGAAAAAGGCCACAATACTAACACCTTGATCAGGCTTAGAGTTGATTTCTAAAGGGATTTGATATTTCTCCATACAGTTATACACATAAGTTAAGCCTGTACCAATTTGTTTACCGAAGTGTTTAGTGGTAAAGAATGGGTTGAAGATATTTTCCATATCCTCTGGTTTAATACCCATGCCAGTATCTTTAATTTCAAATCTGTAATAGTCTTTATTTGTCTTTATTGGGTTTTTATTTACTGAATGTGGTGGGTTTTGCTGATAGTTTGCTAAATCAATATTAAAAATTATTTGGCCTTGTTCTTTTCCAATACCCTGAGTAGCATTTTTTACAACATTTTGCATAGCTTGGCCTAAAACATCATAGTTTGCCATAGTTGTAGCATTTTCTGTACTATTATTAATAACAAGTTCTATATTTTCTGTTAGGTTAAACTTAGGTTGGTATATTTTAATTAATTCAGCTAAGTCAACAACTTCAGTTTCTTTAAAGTCAATATGTTTAATGCTCATGATTTGGTTAATCATATCGCGGGCATGCTTTGATGCCTCAATAACTTTTTTAAGTTTGTCTTTTTCATCTGCCATTGTTTCAGGTAGTGATTTTTCAACAGAGTTTGAAAACGAAATAATAGGCATTAAAGCATTATTAAATTCGTGTGAAACCATGCCTGCAAGTTCGCCTAAATATTCAACTTTTCTAGCTTGCTTAATTTGGTTTTCTAATTTTTTACGGATAGTTTCAGCTTGTTTTTGCTTTGTAATATCTTGTATTTGACAAAGAGTGAACTGTTTATCTTTTGAATTTTTAATTTTATGTAAGTTAAATACTAAGTTTTTTTCTTGGTTTTGAATTTTAACTGTAAACTCAAAGCATTTGTTTGTTTTTAAAGATTCTTCAAAGTGGTGTTTGTTTAATTGTAAAATATCAAAAATAGAATCTTGGTTGATATTTATTTCAACCTTTTTTACTAATGCATGAAAGCTTTTGTTATAGTTTGTAATACAGCCGTATTCATCAATAAGAATAGACGGCATAAAGCTATCATCAAAAGATGATTGTAGTAATTCTGCATATTCTTTAATTTGTTTTTCTGCAGCTTCTACTTTTTTAGTTTTAGATACAATTGCAGTTCGGTCTTGTAAAATTACGCATTTATCATGTGTTAAGCTTAGTTCAGATAATTTAACAATTTTACATAATACATGGGCAGTACCTGCTTTTGTTTTTACCGATACATCATCTAAAATTTCAACATTTTGCTTATCTACTTTTTTTAATGTTTGAGTAATAATAAACTTATCATTTTGTTGAAAGATGTAATTTAGATGTTTGTTTTCTAAATCTTGTTTGTCTGCACCTAATAGGTTGCAGGCAGCTTCAGTAATTTTGGTAATTTTATTAGATTTATTTAAAAATAGGGCATAAGAACGAGTATGCTCAAGTGTATTAAATAGAATTCTTTGTTTTATAAGTTTAATGTAATAAAGTGTAGATAATATAATAACACCAATAAAAATAGATGATGTTACATAAATTGCAATTGTTTCCACCTTTGTTAGACCCTTTTGTTAAATTATTCAGCTTTAAATGTTAAATTATCGTATGATTCGACACTTCTTTTTATAATAGCTAGCACAAATTTGCAATTATAACTAAAAGTATAACCAACTTTAACATCTTCTACATAAATAGTTAGATTATTTTGTTTAATGTTGTATTTAGTATTATCTAATGATACTAAATGATTTTTTGTTTGTTTAATATGTTTTGTTTTTGATGTTAATTCTTGACCTAAATAGCAACCTTTGTTAAAACATACGCCATTTAGTTCTTCAATATTTAAATCATTAGCTAAAGATTTTTCTTTAATAAAGTCATTATTATTAGGAATAGCTAACTCTAAGCGTAAGTCTTCGTATTTTTCAATAACTGAATTGTCTGAGCTAGTGTTTTTTGCTACTAGCCCTCTGTAACCTAGTTTTTCATTCCTAGGGTCAATATCTAATTTATCTATTTCATCAAAGCTAATAGCAATAGCTTTATCTTCTAAAATAGATAGTTCTGCTTTTTTTGATAAGTCATACTTATGAATATGTTTTGCTAAATCCATTAGTAGTTCTTGTTCAATTTCAATAGCATAAGAGTTTTGCTCTAATTTATAAATAATACAAGAAAAAAGAACTCGGCCCTTATTGTTTAAAAATAAGCTGTAGATTGAGTTTTGTTTTTCTAATAAAGATATGTCTTGTGTAATAAGTCCATTTAGTAAAGTTTCAGCTGAATCACCATAAATATGTAAAATAGATTTATTTAAAACTCCGATAGGCATAATTTATTCCTTTTATATTTTGTAAAGATTTATTTTTATGTTAAAATTATGCGATATTATAAAAAATAAGTAAAGGTAAAATTAATATGTATCAAGATAAAATGGCTTTAAGGAGTGAGTTTACTAGCCTTTCATGGAAAGTATCTGCATTTTTTATTGGTGGTGGATTGCCATTAATTTTATTTGGTAAGGCAGTTTTAGCAACTTGGTTTTCACTAGGTTTAATTTTTGGTTGCTTAGCTATGTTTGAAGAAAGACCTTCATGGCAAGAAATTAAAGATGTGTTTTTATCAAATATTGCAAAAGTTACTTTAATAGTTCTGCTAATATTTTCAGCATCGGCATTGCAGTCGGTTGATCAACATTATTCATTGGTAAGATTTTATGAGATGTTTTACCTTTCAGTAGCATCAGGCTTATTGGTTCTTATTTTACATAAAATGCCTAAAGAGTATGTTTATTTATCATTTAAAGTATTATGTGTTGCTACTTTATTTATTGCATTTTTAGTTTTAGCAGATTCATTTATTAATAATGAAAGGTTAAGCTATACATTGCACGGTAGAAAATGGGAAGACATTGAACGCCTAGAGCAATTAGGTTCTATTTTAGCTATTTTATCGCCATTTGTATGGACATGGTTATTTAAATTATCAAGAAAAGATCATTACTGGTCACAAAAGCTAGGTTTAGCAGTATCATACTTGCTATTATTTACTGTTGTAGTATGTGGTGGTGTTGCCGGGTGGTTTGCGGTTTTTGCAGGTGCTTTAGTTTATTTAGTGATGGGTGGTAAATGGCATGCTTTAGCTTTAAATACTAAACACTGGTTATTGCTACCTTGTGCTATTTTTGTAGCATTTTTAGGTTACTTTACAGCAAGTGGTGTAGCACACCTACAAGACAATAAGTATTTAGATAGATACTCTGAATATGTTCAGTTTATTGAAAAATCAATCGATACTTTATCAACAACTCCTGTTTTAGGTGTTGGTGTTAATGCTACAAGATTTTTACCAACTCCAGATGCTGTTATTGGTAAAAGTATTTCACAGAACTTTTTACTTCAGCTAATTTTAGAAACAGGTTTCTTAGGTTTAGCATCGGCTTTAGTTTTAATTGGTATGGTTTTATATCGTTTATACAGATATGCCAGAGTAAATGTTTATGGTTTAGCAGGTGTTAGTTCAATGGTGGCATTCTTTGTTGCATCATTAGCAAATACATCTATTTTTAACGCTTGGTGGTTAGCATTCTTTATTGCATTATCATCATTAAGTATCAGATTATGTAAAAGAACAAAGTAAAAAGGATTAGTTATGGCAGAAAAGTTAAACTTTGAAGAATCAATTGTAAAAATTGAAAAGATTATTAATAAGCTGCAATCAGGTGATATGCAATTAGACGATTCAATTGAAGAATTTAAACAAGGATTAGACTTAATCAATCAGGCTCAAGATAAGTTAGAAAAAGCAAGCTTAAAGGTTCAAAAGATTGTTAAAGAAAATCAAGATTTAAAATTAGAAGATTTAGATGTTTAAAAAAAGAGAGGTTAATCCTCTCTTTTTTTATAATGTTAATAAGTCCTCATATATATTTTTCTGAATAGATTGAGACTTATAGAATCTCAAAATAGATCTGTAAATATTAAATTCAGTAGAGTAATCGTCAAGCTTTAGATCTGGCTTTTTATTTTCAAATGGTTCAATAGTTTTTTGAGTTCTATTAAAATCTTTATTTGAAATGTCTTCTCCAAGTAAAAACTGAGCATTAGTTTTAATGCCTACATTATTAATAATAGTAGTTGGTATGTCAAATAAGTATACAGGTTTATTTTGTTTAAATGTTTTGCCAAAGTTTAATAATAGTCCAAACATTTTATCTTCTGAGCCTTTAGGTTGCTGCTCTAAAAAGTAAGGCATATGGTCAGCGTGAATAACAATTAAAGTATTTTTAAAGTTTGGTAGTTGTTTTAGTTGATTAATAAATCTAGTTAGTAAAGTGTCTGTGCATTTTACTGAAATCATAGATTTAATATTGCTATCATTTCCGTTGTAGGTATTTTTTAAGCATTCTTTAGATGCTGATTGACCAACATGTGTATCAAGGGTAAATAGGCCTAAGTAAAAAGGTTTACCTTGTTTTTGTAGCTCTTTATATTTATTTAAAGCATTTTCAAAAAGAATACTATCTTCTACACCCCAGCCACTAACTTGAGCATTTTTTTCATCTTTAAGATCATTAAATGTAATGTATTGGTCAAAGCCTTGCTCTCTTGAATATATTTCATTAAATAAAGCACCTCCAGCTTGTTTATGAGCGCCTCTCATAAATACATTAGTATACCCAGCTTTTTTTAATAAGTATGTAATGCTAATATCATCTTGTAAACTTACATTTTTAAAGTGCATTCTTCCTCTGCTTGAAATAAAGTTTCCAGCAGAACTATATTTTGCATAGTTTAGTTGCTCTAAATTAGCTAGATTGATGCCTTCTTTTTGTAAGTTTATTAAATTAGGTGTTAAGTTTGGATATCTTTGTTGATTTGTAAAAGATCCAGCAAATGATTCAAGTATGATATGAACTACATTTTTTGGTTCTACAGCTTCTGCCGTAATTTTATCTTTTGGTAAAATAGTTCTGCTGTATTTAATATGTCTTTCATCTTTTGTTAGTTGGTATGCAGAGTATGACTCTATAAGTCTTGTGAAAGGAGAGTGTAGTGTAACTATTAATAATAATAAACCTGCAAATGCTAACCTTGGGAATAAGTCTAGCATTGCTTTTTTGTTTTGCTCTATTTTAATAATTATATATGCAAAATATGTTAGACTAGCTAATGCTAATGTAGCTAATGCTGATGGAATTGGGTGTGACCTTGCAGATTCAAAGAAGAATGATATATTTGCTAAATCCCAGAATGACTCATAAAATGAAACTAGTGTAATTTTAATACTAGCTATTTCAATAAATACTATTAATAAGAAAGCAAATGATATTAAAGTAAGTAAAGCTAGGCTAACCTTCTTCCCAACTTCTGATTTTGCTATTCTACTTAATAATACAATCATTGCAAAAAATGAAAATATTGGGAATGATGCTCCCCATGCTGCATAAAGTGCTTTACCTACACTAATAGTGCTGGTGCCAGTATATGCATAAATGTAAAACATATCTATTATTAATGTTGTTACTAAAACTAATAGTGTTGTAAGAAATTTTTTCATATTACCTATTCTTTGATTTAATTCTCGTTTTGTTTACTATACCAATAAGAAAAAAAATATGCAATAGCTATAAATCTTGCAAAAGTTAGTTAATTGCTTTAATCTATCTATTATAAATTATATATAAAAAAGGAATCTTATTATATGGTTAAGGCTTTGATTTTATCGGATGGCAAAATGGGGCATCAAAATCAATCTGTTCGTTTAGTTGAATCATTAGGTATTGAGCAATATGATATTTTAAAATTAGATAGAAGAAAATGTGGTAAATTACTAAGCTTTATTTCTCCTATATATATAGTAAAGAATTTAGCCGAGTTAAAACAGCAAGTAAAAGATAATAAATATGATGTTGTTGTTGGTATCGGATCAGTGCCTCGTTTAGCGATGGTTTCTTTAAAAAAACAAAATCCAAATTTAAAAACAATCTGTATTATGGATCCAAAGCGCTATTATAATAGTTATGATGTAGTAGCAGTGCCAAATCATGATGATATTTCATATACTGGAGATAATGTGGTTAGCTTTACAGGTTCTATTAGTTATTTCTCTCAAGCAGATTTAGATATAGCTAAAAAAGAATTTACAGAAGAATTCTCAGAATCAATTAAAAAGCCATTAATCGGTTTAGTGATAGGTGGTGATTCTAAAGGTTATAAGTTTACAATGTTAAAAGCTAAAAAGTTATTAGAGCAAACTTTCGAACTTGTAAATAAGCTAGATGCTAATATATATGCTACAACATCAAGAAGAACTCCAGCTGAACAAACTTCTTATATAAAGTATAAGGTAGAAGAATCAGGAAATCAGATTTATACATCAGGTCCAAAAAATCCATTTAGAGCAATTTTAGGTTATTCATCTATTATAATAGTAACGCCAGAAACTGTTTCTATGTTATCTGAAGCATGTGCAACTGATGCATTAGTTCTTATCTCAGATAGAAATGCAGTTAAAAGTTCTCGTATTCAATCTTTCATTCAAGAGTTAATCGATAAAGGAATGTTATTCGATTTAGACGAGGTGGTTAATTCAAATGATTTATCTATATATATAGAAAAGGCAAAATTAAAACCTAAATTTAAAGAGCTTTATAAGGTAGTAGAGTTCATTAAATCAAAAAACATTATATAAGTATATATTATTAAAAAGCGCTCTTTTGTTAAAAAGGGTGCTTTTTTTAATATTTAATTAATAAAAATACTATTTAAAAATATAACTAAAAAACAAAAAGTGGGGGTTTATTGGGGTTGTGAGGTGTTTTGTTATAAAAAGGTGAATAAAAAAGTTGTTAAAAAATAGTCATTTAAGAAATAAGTTATAAAAAAAGTGAAAAAAGTTTAAAAAAGGTGTTGACATTTGTGTGGGGAATTGTTAAGTTAAGCCTACATCGAACGGAGACACACACAAACGACAGTGAGAGTGAGTT
>PTJW01000037.1 GCA_002937495.1 Pseudomonadota bacterium
ATATCTGATAAATCTGGAATATTTTTTAGCTCTACAGTTTTATCTGATAGTACTGCTGCGCAGATAATTGGTAATGATGCGTTTTTAGCACCAAAAACCGGCAAAACCCCATTTAATGGCTTTCCGCCATTAATGATAATTTGTGTCATAAAATGTCCTTTTAGTCATTACTGTTTTATATATAACAGACATATTATACACATTTTTTTTGCATTGTTAAGTTTTTTGTATTAAATTAGCAATTCGAAGATAAATTAAAAAATTGATAAATAAGGTGATTTTATGAACAAACATCAAGCGCTTTCAAAGTTATTACTTAACCTTGAAGAAAACCTAATTAAAGCTAAACTTTGGCAAGAACTACCAGTAAGAAGTGACTTACTACAATCTACAGAACCATTTTGCCACGACACTTTAAAAGCAGAACAATGGCTACAATTTGTATTCCTTACAAAGCTAGAACAATCAGTTAAGCTAAACTTACCATTACCAACAAACTGCGATATCACACCTTATATTGCTGAAGCCTTAAAAGAACATGAGCAAGTTGGCTTAATTACTAAAGCAACAAAAGATATTGACTCTTTATTATCAAACTAAAAAAAGATGAGCATGAAGCTCATCTTTCTTTTTTATAAATTCTTATCTAAATTTTTTAGGAAAAACTTTAACTGCAATAAATGAATTAACACTTCTTACACCCTTACCTGTACGAGCAATTTGTTCAGCTGCTCTTTTTTCTTGAATATTACTTACTACACCAAAAATATACACAACATTGTTAAACACCTCTACATCTACTTTTGAAAGGTAAGTCTCTTTTGATGCGATTAGTCTTGTTCTAATCATATTAGCAATAAAACTATCGTTTAAGTATGATGTTAATGGGTAGTTATATCTAACACTAATATAGTTGTGAATTCTTTTAACATAAGGTGATGCGTTTAATGCAATATCTTGCAGTCTTCTTTTTTCTGAAGAACTCTGAACAATACCAATTAGTAAAACTTCGCCATTTACAACATTAACTTCAATATCTTTTAAATAACCTAGTTTTCTTCTAACAATCTCATCGGCAATATTAGCTTTAATATGAACATCTTTAGCTTGTTGTGTTAATGTACTTTCTTGGTTTGCTACATAAGCTGTTGCACCTGCTCCACCAGCAACAAGCCCTGTTGCACATGATGCAAGGTTTAAAGAAACTAAAACCAACATAAGCTTTGAAAAAAGCAGACCTTTATTCACTTTACACATTCCTTTTTTCTATAAATTATAGATTATTAATATTATTTTTATTTAACTACTATGACAATAATATCACACTAGTTTTAAAATTAAAAGATATTTTTCTTATGTAAGCAATAAGGTTTATCTAAACTAAAAAATATTGCATCGATAACAACTTGTTTTTTATATTTTTTTGCTATTTGAATTCTTGAAGTTTTTAATCGATTTGCTTGCGAATATGATATTGCTATTAAGCTATTTTCCATTTTCTTTCTAAATTTAACCTCTACAATACTTATAACATCATTTTTTAAAGCCAAAATATCGATTTGGGCGGCACTTAAAATCTTAAAGTTTCTTTTTAATATTTTATAGCCTTTCATAAATAGAATAATACAAGCTAAATGCTCGAATAAATCCCCTTTGAAATGTGTTAAATTTTTTGCAATTTTCATTTTATTCTGCTATTATCAATTAATGGTTATAACTAAAATTATTATATATTAAAACATGAAATTATTAAACAAAATTCTATTATCAGCTACATTCACAGGTATTTGCTTAAATGCCTTTGCTTATAACATGCCTCCATTTACAAATAATGAGCTTAAACAAGCTGCTGATTCTTTTATTATCAAAGACCTACCAAACCAGGCTAAAAAATATTACCAAGAGCTTAACAAAAGAAATGATAAAGTTAATGCAACATGGGGCTTAACATTAGTAGACCTTGCAGAAAACAAAAACCAAGACGCATTAAAAAAAGTAAACTTCTTACTAACACAAGACCGTGTTAAAACTAGAACTTTAGAAAATCTACAAGCTGAACTATTAGTTAATTTAGCAGAAGAAGCTTTTTATGCTAACAATACACCTTTAGCAAAAAACTACTTACAAACATTTTTTAATAAGCACGATGGACACTACCAGTTCCAACAAAGAGCTAAGTTTTTACATCGCAAGATGAATGCAAGCATCCCTACTCAACAAATTAAAGTTGGTGTTATTTTACCACTTTCAGGTAAGCTAGCAAATGTTGGTAAGCAAATCCAAAATGCTTTAACAATGGCTTTATATGACGAAAAGCTTAGCAACATCACTTTAGTTATTGAAGATAATGAATCTACACAAGACGGTAGCATTAATGCAGCTACAAAAATGGTTAACAAAGGTGTTAATGTTGTTATTGGTCCTATTTTAAGAGACAATGTGCTAGCTGCAAATACAGTTATTAGCGCTACGCAAGTTCCGGTATTTTCATTTTCTACTGACAGATCAATTGCTGGTGGCAATATATTCTTAAACAATATTAATACACAGCAAGAGTCTTATGAAATTGCAAGATTTGCTGCAGATATTGGCAAACACACTATGGCTTGCTTAACTCCTAAAAGTATTGCTGGTGATGTAGAACAATCAAGCTTTATTAATGCGGTTAAAAGCTTTAACTACTCATTAAAAAAATGCTCAAAGTTTGAAGCAAGCAATATTGATATTAATCCAGCATTAAAAGATCTTCTTGATATTAATAAGAATGAAAGAATCAGAAAAGCTAAACTTGCAAAATTAGAAAAAGAGTTTGAAAAACTTGGACTAGCCATGGATGATGAAAAAATCAATAAAATGGAAGAACTAAGAAACCAAGAAAATATTTATGACATTGACTTTGATGCAATCTTTATCCCTGCATCTGCTCGTAAAATACCAGTTATTGCACCTCAATTAGCTTATTATGATATTGACTTTACTAATGGCGTAATGTTTTTAGGTAACAGCGCTTGGGATGACACAAAGATTTTAAAAAATAGAGGTGAACACTTACACTTCTCAAGGTTCTTATCTTTAAGATCAGACCAATTTAAAGGTTTTGCTAAACAATACAAAGCAAGATTCAATCAAAAACCTTTAATACTTGCAGGTTTTGCATATGATGTTTTAAGGCTAACTCAACAATTAGACTTTACACAAAACATCTATCCGCAATTACATAAAGCTGAAGGCTTTAATGTTTTAACAGGTAATGTTAAATTTAATACAGACAACACTGCTGATAGACAATACGGTGTTAATAAAATTTCAAGAAGAGCTATTAAACCTGTATTAAAAGTTCAACACCAAAGAACAATTACTAGACCAAATGAGCTAAACATCGTTAAAGCATCTGGTTTTGGTAACTGGTTTGGTTTTTAATTAATTAAATTATAAAAGGAATATATTATGGCATATCCAGAAATTGGATCAAAAGCACCAGAATTTACAATGCTTGACCAAAATGACCAAGAAGTTAAACTATCTGACTTTAAAGGTGAGTATGTTTGCCTATACTTCTACCCTAAAGCTATGACACCTGGCTGCATTACACAGGCGGTTTCTATTAGAGACGACATCAGAGAATTCCAAGAAAATAACATCAAAGTATTAGGTGTTAGCCCTGATGAGCCAAAAAGACTTAAGAAATTTGAAGAAAAGCAAGGCTTAAACTTCACTCTACTATCAGACCCTGAACACAAAGTTGCAGAAGCATATGGCACTTGGGTTTTAAAGAAAATGTACGGTAGAGAATACTATGGTTTTGAAAGAACAACATTTATTATTGGTAAAGATGGTGAAATTTTTGACATCATCGCCAAAGTTAAACCAAAAGAGCATGTTGCTAAAGTATTAAAATCAATTTTAAAGAAATAGAAAAGGAAATATAATCTACAATGGAAAACATTCTAAAAGGCAAAAAAGGCCTAATTATGGGTTTAAGTAACGCAACTGGTATGGGTTACTACATTCTTGAAAACGCTATTGCACAAGGTGCTGAAGTTGCTGTATCTTACACAGGTGAAGCAATGGGTAAAAGAGCTATCCCACTAGCTCAAGATGCTGGCGCTGCTTTAATTTATGACTGCGATGTTACAAACCAAGAGCAAATGGAAGGCCTATTTGAAGAAGTTAAAAAAGAATTTGGTAAAATTGACTTTATCGTACATGCTATTGCTTACTCAGATAAGTCTGAGCTAAAAGGTAAATACCTAAACACAACTGAAGCAAACTTTTTAAACACAATGAATATCTCATGCTACAGCTTTACTAAAGCTGCACAAGTAGCTGAAAAAATGGATGTACTAAATGACGGTGCTTCACTATTAACACTAAGCTACCTAGGTGGTGAAAGATTTGTAACTAACTATAATGTAATGGGTGTTGCTAAAGCTGCTTTAGAAGCTTCAATTAAGTACCTAGCTGTTGACTTAGGCGACAGAGGCATTAGAGTTAACTCAATTTCAGCAGGTCCAATTAAAACACTTGCTGCATCAGGTATTGGTGAATTCAAAAAAATGCTTACATATAATGAAGCTAACTCTCCATTAGTTAAAAATGTTACAGCTGATGAAGTTGGTAAATCTGCACTATACCTACTATCAGACCTATCAACAGGTGTAACAGCTGAAAACCTACATGTTGATGCTGGTTTCCATGCAATTGCTGCAAATAAAATGGACTAATAGCTAAGTTAGTTTTATAATAGTTTTAAAGACTCCCTAAAGTGGGAGTCTTTTTTATACCTAAAAAATATTAGGCAACAAAAAAAGAGAGCTAAAAAATTAGCCCTCTTGGGTTTTTTGTAAGTGTATTGTTGGTACCGAAGGTGGGAATCGAACCCACATGGGTTACCCCGTCAGATTTTGAGTCTGATGCGTCTACCAATTCCGCCACTTCGGCATATTATGCAATAGAATACTAATTAGTAATCTTCTTACATATTTCTAGAATATACATCAAAATAAAAATTTTGCAAGTATTTTTTTACAATTCTAACAATAAAACACTAGAAAATTATTGTTAATTTTGGTATATTATTTATATTGTAACTTAACTGCAGTGTTCTAACTAAAATACACTATACCTAGCATGATTTAAAGTTATATAAAAATCAGTACAATAAACAGTAACAATATGTAAACAAGTAGTTATCGGCTAAGCCTAACAACAATGCATAGAGCATACACTTGAGAATACTACTTACGGCAAAAAAAGCAAAAAACCAAAATTTATTGCTTTAATAAAGGCAAAACAACATAAAAACGAAGTAGAAATTATAAAAATGTTACTGTAAAACAAAATAAACTAGTAAAAAGGAATAAAACAATGTTAAAGAAAATCAAAAAAATGTATCCTCATCAGTCTCTGATGGCGATTTTTATTATTGGCCTATTAATTATCGCGGGCTCATTTACGACTCAATACATTTTTAATGTTCAACCATGTGAAATGTGCTACTGGCAGCGCTACCTAGCAATCGCTATGACTGTAGTTGCATTTATCGGTACATTATTTAGAGGTAAAATTAAAAAGCTATTTTTAGCAACAATTACTTTAATTACACTTGCATCATTTTCAGTTGGCTTATGGCAGTCACTAGCTCAAAGAGGCTTTGTAGAACTACCAATTGCTTGCCAAGCACAAGAACAAGCTGCTCTTGAAGTATCAAATGCTCAAGCTCAAGTAGAATCAGAAGCTTTACTTGCAGACCTAAAAGCAAACAAAATTGAATACATTGACTGCTCAAAAGTTGAAGACTTTTTCTTAAACAATATGACTAAAGAGTTAATGGGTACAGAAAACGGTATTTCTTTAGCTAATGTTAATGTTGTTCTAATGTTCTTCATTGCTATTTTCTCATTCTACAAACTTTTCTTCAAACCAAGAAAAAGATTCAGAAAATTCAATAAAAGACACAACCACAACCACAAGCATAAGCACAAACATGGTAACAACAGAAACAACCATAACAGAAGATACAGAGGTTCTGGCTATAACAGATCTAACAACAGAAATAACAGAAGATATAACAACAACAGAAACTCTTCAGAAAACAACTAATAAAAGGAATGCTTAATATGGAACTAAAAGCAAAAAAATTCACACCTGATGCTATTTTACCTGAATATAAAACAACAGGTTCAGCTGGTGCAGACCTTTGTGCAAACGAAACTGTAGTAGTAAAACCAGGTCAGGCGACTTTAATTAAGTTAGGTATCGGTTTTGATATCCCTAAAAATCACATGATGCTACTTGCTTTAAGAAGCAGCACTCCAAGGAAAAAAGGTTTATTTATTCCTAATGGTATGGGTATCATTGATTCAGACTATAAAGGTGAGTTTATGCTTTTAGTTGCTCCTTTAGGAAACGAAGAAGTTGTAGTTGAAAAAGGCGAAAGAATTGCTCAAACAATTTTAGTACCTTGTAAGCATATTGTTAATGCTGATGTTGAGATTACAAAAATTGTTGAAGTTGCTGAACTTGAAGAATCAGAAAGAGGCGAAGGCGGCTTTGGCTCTACAGGTAAGTAAAAACTTACTTATTTAAATAAACTATTAATATACAAAAGGATAAAGGCTGATGTTTGCAGAATTTCTAAATAACATTATTCTTTATCCTTTTTTTATTACTCTTGTAAGACTATCGGGAATTTTTGCAACAGCACCATTTTATGCCGATAAAGGTGTTAGCCCTAAAACTAGGCTTGCTATTGCAGTAGTTCTATCTATTGCGATTGCCCCTGCTATATCAAACTTTATTCCAGCTATTCCAAAATCTGTAGGTTTATTATTACTTGTTGTCCTTGGCGAGTTCTTTATTGGCTTACTGCTTGGTTTTGGTGCAAAGTTATTTATGCTAGCTGTTAACATTTGCGGTGACTTTATGGCATCAATGATGGGTTTACAAGCTGCAAGTATGTTTGACACAAGAACAGGCTCAAACACTACATCATTATCAAGCATGCTAAGTATTATTGCATTAGCTGCATTTATTGCACTAGACTTTCACTTGTACTTATTACAAGCTTTTATCGAAAGTTATAATATAATTGGCTTTAACAAAGCTATGGACTTAGGAGAAGTTGCTGCGGCAATTATCTTAACAGTTTCAAAAGCGATGATTCTTGGTATTAAAATGTCAGCGCCAGTTGTTGTAACTAACTTTATTGTTAATGCTGCATTAGGTGTATTAAATAGACTTGTTCCACAAATTCATGTTTTCTTTATATCTATGCCATTAACAATGTTAACTGGAATTTTCATACTTGTACTTTCACTAGCAAGTATGCTAATATTGTTTACTGAAGAAGTTGAAAACAACCTAATTATATTCTCACAAGAAGTAGACTAATTAAAAACCAATAAGGAATTATCAAATTATGAAAAAAACACTTGTTATTTTTAGTGTATTATTACTAGCTGGCTGCATGAAAAAACACGGCCCTGATGCATCAATGGTTATGCAAGGTGATATTTTAAGACTTCCACCTGAATACACTCTTAGAGCACCTAGTGATGTTGAAACTATTAAAACAACTCCTGAATCTGTTGATATCGCAACTCAAGAAATTTTATTAAAAGGTAAATCTACAAATAAAGATGCTAAGCTTAATACATGGCTATTAAACAATGCTGGTGGCCAAGGTAGAATTAAAAACATTGATAAAGTTTTAGAAGATGATATAAAAAAAGAAGAAGCTGACGACTAAGCTTTTATTTAAAACAAAAAACAACATTACTTAAACTTTTAAAACACAAGGATAATACATGAAAAAGTTATTAATATTAGCATTAATGCTTACATCATTTAATGCATTTGCAAAAACAGAATACACAAAAGTAACATTAGAGAATGGTCTTGAAGCTTATTTAATTCAAGATCACAGGCAGCCTATTGCTATTAATATGGTTTGGTATAAAGTAGGATCTGCAGATGAAATATCTGGCAAGTCAGGGCTTGCACATTTACATGAGCATTTAATGTTTAAAGGTACAGATAAAATTGCACCTCAAGAGTTTTCTAAAAAAATTGCTAGGCTTGGGGGTGTAGATAATGCATCAACTTCATTTGATTACACAAACTACTATCAAATGATTAACGTGCAAAACCTTGATACTGCTATGAGCATGGAAGCTGATAGAATGAAAAACCTTAAACTATCAGAGCAAGACTTTCAAACTGAAAGAAAAGTAGTTATTCAAGAAAGAAAACAAAGAATTGATAACTCACCATGGGGTAGATTTTATGAGAAAATAATGGCAGAACTTTACACAACAATGCCATATAAAATTATTACTACTGGTAC
>PTJW01000038.1 GCA_002937495.1 Pseudomonadota bacterium
TAAATTAGTACTTTTTGCAAGTAAATATTTTCTATTTATTAGTAATAAATAAGTTATTGACCAGGTCGAGCTACACCTTGAAAATAGATATTATGGTTTGTTGTTTCATCATAGGCTCTTTTTCTAACAATACCATCTGATGGACCATCTGAATTATCAAATTTTTTATCCATGCCATCAAATAAATCTTTAAGATAATTTGATGTATCCTCATCAAAACCATCTATCAATAAATACTCATAACAAGCATCTGAACCATCACACAACGGTGGCTTTATAGACTCATCAGTATCCCAATTATCTTTTTTATATCTATAAATTCTAACATTTAAACCAGAAAAGTTAGTTTTAAAATTTCTAACATCTTGCCATTCATATGGCAAGTAAGGACCATTCCAACCTGGAGCATTTTGAGTGTTTTTAATTAAATCTGCAGAGTACAAATACTGTGATGATGTTGAGTATTGAGGCAAATAGCTATTAGTATCCAATAAATACTGTTCTGATGCTTTAACAATCTCTTGCATTTCTGTGTAGGCTGCTGTAATTTTTACATCTCTAATTGCACCATATAATGCTGCACCACTTATTACAGATAAAGCTCCAAATATTGCCAATGCAATACGAGCATCCAATCCAAACATCGCACCTTTATTTATAAACATAGCAAAAACCCTTTAAATATTTATTTTTACATAATAAAGTAATTATAGTATAATCATTAAGTATTTACAAATAAAAAGAGGGATAAATAAT
Organism: Pseudomonadota bacterium; assembly: GCA_002937495.1. Taxonomy (GTDB): domain Bacteria; phylum Pseudomonadota; class Alphaproteobacteria; order UBA1280; family UBA12223; genus UBA12223. The sequence goes on from PTJW01000038.1 coordinate 757, forward strand.
GATTAAAAAACCTAATGTAGTAGTTATTGGCGGTGGAACTGGGCTTTCAAACTTACTTAGAGGTTTAAAGCACTTCCCGGTTAACCTAAGTGCCATTGTAACAGTTGCAGATGATGGTGGTTCAACTGGTAAACTAAGAAAAGATTATGACATCCCAGCACCAGGTGACTTAAGAAATGTTATGGTATCATTAAGCAAAAAAGAAAGCTTAATTGAAGAAATGTTTCAATACCGTTTTAAAGATGGCGAACTTAAAGACCAATGTTTAGGTAACATTATGCTTGCAGGTATGGTTGATATTACAGGATCTATGACACAAGCAACTAAAGCCTTAAGCGATATGTTAGACTTATATGGTGAGGTAATTCCGGTTTCAAACCAACCATTAGAACTTTGCGCAAAACTAACAAATGGCAAAATTATCAAAGGCGAGTCAAACATTGCAAAGTATGTTCATGAAAATGACGCAAAAATTGATAGAGTATTTTATGAAGATGATGCAAGTGCCACAAGAAGAGCAATGAAAGCAATTAAAAATGCTGACTTTATAATTTTTGGTATTGGTAGCTTATATACAAGCATTGCCCCTAACTTAGTAATTGATGGCATTAAGAAAGAGCTACTATATTCAAAAGCTGAAAAAATTTATATTTGCAATGCTATGCAACAACCTGGTGAAACAACTGGATACACAGTTTATGACCATGTTAGAGTTGTTGAAAAGCACCTTGAAGGCAACCTAAATACTATTATTGTAAACTCAAATATGAAAATCCCTAAAGAGACTTTAAAAATGTACCATGATGATGGAGCTGACATTGTTGAGATTGACTACGATAACCTTACTGAATATACTTTAATTGAAAAAGACTTAATTAAAATTGATGATGACACTAAATGGGTTAGACATAACTTCTTAAAACTAGGTGTTGAAATTTACTCTCATATTTTAGAAAAATCACAATAAACACAAAAGAGCCTAAATGGCTCTTTTTTAACCTTAAATCTTTATGGTTGATATTTCATAAAAAAAGTTCTAGAATCAGTATAACATTATTATTTTTATGGATAAAGAGAGGGTAATATGGCAACTTTTGGACTAACCACAAAGCAAAACCTAAAAACTCTAAAACGAATCAAAACAACTAGCGACTTAATAGCTTTTATGCAAAAGCAAAAGAAACAAACTAAAAAATAAAAAGAATACCAGCCTGATGGCTGGTTCTTTTTTTTAGTATTTAAAGCAATATCTATATCTAAATAATCCTGTAATCAAAGCATTCATCTAAATGCTCTACCATTGCTGTAGTTGTTTAATTACAGAATATAATATATAAAAACAAATAATTACATAGATTTATATATTTTTAAATTAGCTAATATTTTTATATAAAAAAAGACTCCCATAAAGGAGTCTTTCTTGAAAAACTAAAATTACTTAGCTCTTTTTTCTGCAATTCTTGCAGACTTACCACGTCTATCACGTAGGTAGTATAGCTTAGCTCTTCTTACAGCACCACGTCTTACACACTCAATTTTGTCAACTACTGGTGAGAATAGAGGGAATACTCTCTCAACACCTTCGTTGTATGAGATTTTTCTTACTGTAAAGCTTGAGTTGTAACCAGCGTTTCTTCTTGAAATACATACGCCTTCAAAAATCTGGATTCTTTCTCTGTTACCTTCTGTAACTTTAACGTGAACTTTAAGAGTATCACCTGCGCCGAACTCAGGGATTTCTTTGTTTAATTTTTCTAATTGCTTAGCTTCAAATTGTTGAATGATGTTCATTGTTCAATTCTTTCTAATTTATGTAAACTATAAATAGCCTACCGTTGCTACTGTAGGGAGTCTCACCTCATCACCCAGTCAAACCGCTGAAAGGGCTGCATAAATATTGTAAAATATTAAATACATAATATTCGTACTTTTTAAATTCTTTGAGATTATAAGCATTTTTTCCAAAAAAATCAAGGGCTTTTTTAACTTTTTAAATTTATATCACACAAAATAGATAAAATACTGTTTTTATTATATTTTTTAATATTTCTTTACCAAAAATATATATTTTTTTTATTTTGCGTTGACAGGTGTGATATTTTTGACTAAGATATTCATACATTCTGAAAAAACTAGTTTTAATATGCTAAAACCAATAGCAAACAGACTACATTTAGAAGTGTTTTGTTGTGTATATCTTAATAATTTTCAACAGAAAATTTCTAAATCCTTTTTGGATATGTAAAAAATCAAAAATTATATTTAACAATATATTATATCAACAAAGTTATCCACAGGGTTAATAAATCCTCACATTGTGGATAAGTGTGTTGATACTTTTTGTGAACAGTTGTATATATGTATACCAAACCCAGGCTTTCTGCAGGGTTTAGATGTTTTTTGCTTATTAACATTTTTGTGAATAGGCTTGTCAATTAGTGAAAAATTCCTTCCATAAATAATTTATCCAGCACTTTTTTAACAGCCACTGTACACAATAAATAACTTTACTAATACTTACTAAACAATAAAAGCCGCATTACGCGGCTTTTTATTATTTTTTATAGTAACTTTATAGTAATTACACTAAGGCTTAACTAAAACAGGCATAGACCTTAAATAAAGCTCTCCATTGTATTGTGTAGTATCTCTAACTAAACCTGTTGTTGGAGACGCTACACCATCAACTTGAATATCAACTAATGCTCTAACATTTTCAGGAACATTTTTAAATAGAACCCAATAATAGCAAGTTGATGTTGATGCCATATTTGTACAATGATGAGCACCACCATCATCACCTGGATGCTCCCATGTTTCATCTGACCCTATTCTTAAATATACAACATAAGAGCCATTTTGTAAGTGATCATTACTTAACTTATCATAGGCAATGTATGGCCCCTTCCAACCTGCAACACCAGTATTTTCAATTAGCTTATATGTATAACCAGCACCTAAGACAGCTTTACTTTCAGTAATATCAACCCCAGTATCTAAATGATAATGCTCAATTGCTTTTGACATTTCATTCATATTAGCAATTAAAGATGTAACATTTGCATTTTGTATAGCAGAGTATAATGCTGCACCACTTATTACACTTAAAGATCCAAATATTGCCAAAGCAATACGAGCATCTAATCCAAACATCGCACCTTTATTCATTGCAAGTCTCCTAGTCTTCAAATTCTGCAGTAAAGTTTGTTACAAATGGCTCTAACCATGGTTGACGGTGTCGTTTTAATCTTTCAGCTCTTAAAATTTGCTGTAAACGACGAAGAGTGTCTTGTAAAGTATCATTAATGAAAATATAATCATACTCTTCCCATAATTTTAGATATTCTGCGTTTTGCTTCATTCTAACTTTAAAGCTTTCTTCAGTTTCAGAACCCCTATCCCAAAGTCTTTGTTTTAAAACTTCATATGAAGGCGGAACTAAAAATACAGAAATAACATCTTCGCCCATTTGCTTTTTAAGCTCACGAGTACCAACATAATCAATATCAAAAATAATATCTTCACCATTTGCTAAAGCATCTTCAACCTGCTGCTTAGGTGTACCATAGTAGTTACCTAAACGCTCTGTTGTTTCTAAAAAGTAGCCTTCTTCTTTTTTTTGCAAGAATTCTTCTTTTGTCATGAAGTGATAATTTAAGCCATCAACCTCACCCTCTCTTTTAGGACGAGTTGTAGCAGATATTGAAAAGTTAATGTGCTTTTCTGTTTGAGTTAAAAGCCTAGCTAAAGTAGTTTTACCACCACCAAGCAAGCCATCAAGCACTAAAACCATACCTCTAAATTTATTTTGAGTGAAAACATCATTAATGTTATCTAGTTCTGTCATTTTATTCTTTCTTCTTTCTAATTCTTTATTTAATATAGCCCTGTTCTTTACGAACTTTTAGATACTGCTGAACTCTTAGCTTATGCTCGGCGTATGTTTTGCTAAATACATGCCCTCCTTTACCATCAGCAACAAAAAATATATAATCTGTATCTGCTGGGTTTGCAACTGCTTTTAAGCTATCAACTCCAGCATTAGCAATAGCTGTTTTGGGCAATCCGTAAATTACATATGTATTATAGTCGTTTTTATCACGAAGCATTTTATAAGTAATATCACCTTTATAATTTTTAGCACCGTAAATAACTGTAGGATCTGCCTGTAAACGCATTCCTAATTCTAACCTATTTATATATACATTTGCAACTATTGGCTTTTCTTTATCAATAATAGTTTCTTTTTCTACAATTGATGCAAGCTTTAATAAATCATTTTTAGATTTAATATATTTATCTATTTCTTTATTTCTAGATGCCCAAATTTTATCTAAGTTAGTTTCTAAAGCTGATTTCATTTGTAGAACTATTGAGTTTCTAGTATCGCCTTTTCTAAAGCTATAAGTTTCAGGAAGTAAATAACCCTCTTTAACTTCAATACTAATTTTACCTTCTAGTTTTTTATTAGCATTTAATAAAGAAAAAATTTCTTTAACTGTTAAACCTTCTGGAACTGTAATTTTATGATATACAGATTTACCTGAGCTAATTTTATTTAAAATATCAAAGTCTGACATTTTATTTGTTAGTTCATACTCACCTGGCTGTAGCTTTTTATCATAATCAAGCACAACAGCTTTAACTTTAAAGATATCTTCGTTAAAAATAAGGTCATTTTTCTTTAAATCATGAGCTAATGCTGACAAACTCTCGCCTTTTTCAAATTCAAGCACAAATGTTTGAGTTTCCTGCATATTTTTATAAACATAGTAACTAAACAATGCAAAAAAGCCTATCGCTAGGCTTATTATTGCAAACTTTGCGATAGACTTTTTCATAAAAATTCCTTTATCTACTATTTAAATTTTTTAAATAATAGCGATGCATTTGTACCACCAAAACCAAATGAGTTAGATAAGGCATATTCAACAGCCATGTGCCTTGCTTCATCGCGGATGTAGTCTAAGTTACAACCTTCTTCTAATTCTTCAATATTAATTGTAGGAGGTAAAATATCATCTTGTAATGCTTTTACTGAAAATACCGCTTCAATACCACCAGCAGCACCTAGTAAGTGACCTGTCATTGATTTTGTAGCAGATACCATTGTATCTTTACCTAATAAGCTTTCTACAGCTTGAGATTCAATAATATCACCTGTTGGTGTTGATGTAGCATGACCATTTACATAGTTTACATCTTCAGGAGATACTCCTGCATCATCTAAAGCAGCAATCATCGCACCTTTAGCACCAATACCATCTGGGTGTGGAGATGTCATATGATAGCCATCACCTGCCATACCATAACCTACGATTTCAGCAATAATGTTTGCACCACGCTTTTGTGCAGATTCTAAAGTTTCAAGAACTAGAACACCAGCACCTTCACCCATTACAAAACCTGAACGGTTTTTATCAAACGGACGAGAAGCCTTTGTTGGCTCATCATTATAAGCACCTGTTAAAGCTTTTGCAGCGGCAAAACCAGCAACTGAAGTTGGACAAATTGCACTTTCAGCACCACCAGCTAGCATAATATCTGCATCGCCTCTTTGTAAAATTTTAAATGCATCACCAATTGCATGTGTTGCTGTAGCACAAGCTGTTACAACTGCAGAGTTAGGACCTTTAAAACCATATTTAATAGAAACTTGTCCTGAGAACATGTTAATTAAAATTGATGGAATATAGAAAGGAGATACTCTTTTAGGACCTCTTTCATTAAGAGTTTTTGTTGTAGCTTCGATATCTTCTAAGCCACCAATACCAGAACCTAGCATTACGCCAATTCTTTTTTGTAACTCTTCATCTTCAACATTTTCTAGACCAGCCATTCTTAAAGCTTCGTCTGTTGCTTTCATACCGTATTGGATAAAACGAGACATTTTCTTCATGTCTTTTTTACCGATGAACTCTTCAGCATTAAAGCCATGTTCTTCATCTGCACCTGGTACTTGGCCAGCAATTTGAACTGGGTACTCTGAAGCATCAAATCTATCGATTTTTCTAATACCTGATTCACCTTTAATTAACTTAGCCCAAGTTTCCTCTACTCCAACTGCTAGTGGAGAAAGCATACCCATACCTGTAATAACAACTCTTTGCTTTTGCATTTAAATTTCCTCTTGTTTTAAAAAGCCATAAGACTGAAACAACTTCAGCCTAGCTTTAGCGTAAAACCACCCGCTTAATAAAGCGGGCAGTTTTAAATAATTTCGTATATTTTTTAGCAGCCCGGCGGCTTAAATATTAAAAATAATATTATTCAGCTTTTTCGATGTATTCTACTGCTAGGTTTACAGAAGTGATTTTTTCTGCATCTTCATCTGGAATTTCGATACCGAATTCTTCTTCTAGAGCCATTACTAGCTCAACTGTGTCTAGTGAGTCTGCTTCTAGGTCATCAATAAAGTTAGCTGTGTCTGTTACTTTTTCTAGCTCTACACCTAGTTGTTCAGCAACGATTTCTTTTACTCTTGTAGAAATTTCTGACATTTTAAATATCCTTTTAATTTTATTTAATAATTTAATAAATTTGTTTTCATATAATGATAAATATAAACAATTATATTTACGATTACAAGCACTTTTTTAGTTTTTATCTATAAATTTAACTATTTTTTTATCTAAAAACTGTTTAAACGACTTAGTAAGCTCTAGCTCTAGCATGATAACGTGTATATCTTTTGCTAACTGAGAATCAACCTTAACATAGTCTTTTAAAGTTGTAACAAGCTGTAAATTACTAGATTTTGCTTTGTTTATCATCTGCTTAATATCTTCTGCTGTATATTTGTAGTGATCAGCAAAAGACTTAGTTTCTTGCAGGCATAAACCTTCTTTATTTAATGAGTTATAAAACTTAGAAGGAATAGCAATTCCACAAAAAGCAAATAAAGACTTTGTTGATAGTTTCTCGTCAAACTTAATTTTAGTTTTTAAATAGAATGAGTCATTATCATAATTAAAGTCTAAAGCTCTATGACGGTTTAATACCACTAAACAATCTGAACGATTTAAGCCTGATATTGGCTCTCTTAATGGACCTGCTGGCATTACCATTTGGTTACCAAGCTGAACTTTACCATCTACAACTACAATATTTAAATCTCTTTTAATATATGTAGCTGTATAACCATCATCTAAAATAACAACATCGGCGTTTTTTTCTTCAGCTAGTTGAACTGAATGAAGCCTGTTTTTACCAACAATAAGCATTGCTGACTTATCTAACATAACAAGCATTTGTTTTGCTTCATCACCAATTTGAGATACTGAAAAACCATTATCTACAACTTCACTGCCTTCAATTTCAGCTTTATAAGCATGCCCTACTACAGCAACCTTTTTACCTTGAGAAGCTAAGTAGTTTGCAATAGCAATAGTTAATGGAGTTTTACCAGAACCACCAACATTAATATTACCTACTGAAATAACAAATGATGTAGACTTATAAGCATTGCGCTTTCTTAATAAAATATTAAGTTTAGAAATTGACCCATATAAAGCTGATAATGGATATAAGCTATATGCTACTGCATTTTTTTTCATCCAAAAATTTAACATTTTAAATTA
>PTJW01000039.1 GCA_002937495.1 Pseudomonadota bacterium
TCGACATGGGAAGCTCTTGTCCAAACTGTAACATCTTCTCGCCCAAATCTTGGTCGTATTTTAGAGCGTAAAGCTAAGCTTTTAGATTTTACTGCAGATGGTAAATATATTAAAGTTCATATTCCATCTGGTGGGTTAAGAGAGCCAAAAGAAATTTTAGTAGATTTTGTCGCAGAGTTAAAAAAACTATCAGGTGATGATTGGAAGGTTGAGTTACCAATGGCAAATGAGATTAACGCAAGTTTACAAACCTTACATCAACAAAATACTGAAGCCAAAATAAACTTAATTAAACAGGTAAAAGAAAACCCAATTATTAAGAAGATTTTAAACGATTTAGTTGAGGCTGAAGTAATAGACATTATTAAAAATTGATAAAAGATGATTTATAGTTAATAATCATCTTTTTTTATTGCATTTACATAGTAAAAATGATAATTTCTGCTTTGGAAAAAACAAGGACAAAACACAAACAGGACTATATAAACTTATGAAAAAATCAGTATCAAGCTTTTTTAAGTTTTTTATTTTGGGAATTATCGCAGGATCAGCAATAGCATATGCATCATTACATGCATACTATACAGTAAAGCAAAAGCAAATGATTGAATATATAGATTCTGAATAAAAAATATATTTGTATGAAAAAAACAACACAACTTTAAGGTCGTGTTGTTTTTTTATTTTACTTTACTTATATTAAGAAAAAAATGGTACAATTCATGCTATTGGTGATAATACTAATGGGCAGTTAGGTAATGGTTCTAATGGACAATTAGGTGTTAATAGTAAAGTTAATCAGAGTGTATTTAATAAAACATTAGAACAATCTGATCTAGGTGGTGGAGGCTCTAACTGTCCATAATTAATAGATAACTTAAAAATAAAAAAGACTCTGTTTATGAGTCTTTTTTTATTATTAGCTTTTGTTCATTGCATCGAACTGTTGCTCTAGCTGTTTTAGTAAAGAGTTTGATAATGACATTGCTTGTTCTGTTTTTAAGAATTTAGCTTTAGTCATGTCTTCAAATCTTTTTACTCTTTCATCAATATTGGCAATTTCATTTTCCATTATAGTATTTTGCTCTTCAATGCTAATAGATTTCTCATCAAATAAACCAGAACCTGTTTTAGTATATTCATTTTGTATATTATAGAATGAATCAGCAACACCACGAGTAGGAGTAATTTCAATATCAGTAACTTCAGACATGTTCGAACCACCATTATAGATAATTTTTAAGCTTTCTGCACCAGTTTCATCTGTAAATGTTAACACATTACCATTAATTTCTACTGATCCATCTAGGTAGTCATTTTCTCCTGGACCTGTTCTTAAACTTGCACCTGTAATATTACCATCGGCATCTGTTCCTTCAATGCTTAAATAGTATGGAATAATATTGCCATCAGCATCTCTGTTTGGTTCAGTATTTGTGCCATTTGAAATAAAAGTTACGTTAGTATCAGATGAAGTCATATTAAATGAGAATAATTTTTCAACTGAATCTACATCATCAATTAATCTTTGATCTAAAACTGTATTGTCAATTTGTAGCATACCTTCTTTATCAATACTAATACCTAATTGTGATAGTGATTGGTACCCATCTGGTAATGAAAAGTTTGAAAATGTAGCTAATTGACCAAATTCTTGAGCAAACTGTCTAAAAGTAGAATCAAATGCTAAATCTCCAAATTCTTTATCGGCACCTTCTTTAGGGTTACCATCTTCATCAAATTCTCTAATTTCAGATGTTTGTTGGTTATTAATAAATTTTCGTACTTCATTGTATGTATCAACAAAGTCAATAATACCTTGTTTTACTGAAGTTAGATCACTGTCAATCTCTAAGTTAATAATTGTGCCAGGCTCTGCTTTAATAATGTCTAAAGTAATTCCTTCAATAACATCGTCAATGGTATTTGATTGCCTTTCAATATTAACTCCTAAGCCATTAACATCAACAATGGCATTTTGTGGAGATACAGTTTCATTTTTAATTGATATAGTAGTACTTGTTGTACCATTTGTTAGACCTAGTGCATTTAGCATAGTTGCTGATCCAGCTTCATCTGCGGGGTCTAAACCAAACTCAATTTTACTATCTGTTCCAGTTTTATCTGATGATAAAACTAAATAATGTTCATTTTCACCTGCACTAACAATTGTTGCGCTAACACCAGTGGCATTTTCACCGCTATTTGCATTATTTATTTTTTCAGCAACTTCATAAATACTGTCAGAGTCTGTAATTGTTATTTCAACACCATTTAATGTAAAATTACCTGTAGGAATAGGGGGTGTTAAAGTAGATAAATCATCAAATTTGCTTGAAATACCATCACTTCTAACCTGATGAGCAGTTGCTTTTTGAATAACTTCAATAGTATGAGAACCCTTAGCAGCACCTTTTTCTACACCAATAGAAACAATGTCGCCAGCACCTGATGGAACATGACCAGGAGCTGCTGATGAAGATGGAAATGTTTGTACTGTACCAGATCGTTGGTCAAAAACATCATTTGAAAATGAACTTGTTGATCCTCGTAATGCATCTAAACTAGAGCCTAATTCTTTAGTTAATGAATTTAAAGATTGGAACTCTGTTATTATTTCTGAGTTTTCTTTAATATTAGTTTCTAAAGTTACAGCTGGAGCTCTTTTTGCTGCAACTAAAGCTTCTGTGATAGAGTCAAAGTCAATACCTCCAGAGCTAATATTTTTAAGTGTAACTCTCCCGTCATCACCAACAACTGCCTGTGTGTTACCTAATATACTTGTTGATTCTGTCATTTTACTATTCCTTTATAAAATTACACATTTTTAAATTAATGCGTCGATTACAATACCTTGTAAATCATAATTGCTAGAATACATTTGTAAAACCTGTAATGGGTCGTATTCTTGCACAACTTTTTTATTTTCTATATTTGTTACTATGGCTAAGCTTTTACCATCATTTTCATTTGATAAGCTCATTGATAAATCATCATCTAGTAATACTTTATTAGCAAAACCTACAGCTCTTTTAAAAGCCTGTTCAAATGACTCATCTAAGTCATAGTTATTATCCAACTGAGGAGGTACTTTTGCTGGACCTCTCTCTAGTTGGGCAAAAAATGATCGTTCTGTTTTGGTCGTTTTGTATGGTTCAGTTGTAGCAACAGCACCATTTTGAGCGCGACCATTAAGTTCATTATCTGAACTTGTTATGCTGTTATTAACACCTAATACCATTTTACAAAACCTCCACAAAATAAAACTTTCGAATATTTATATGCAGAATCTGTGCCAAAAATAGAGTTTTTAGATAGCTAATATTAAGTTTTAATTGAATTTTAAAGAATTAATATCAGATATAGCATATATAGCTAATAATTTTTTGAAAAAAACTAGATAATAGTTTATACTAGGCCTGTAATTTAATACTTAAAAAGGATTTATTAAATGTTTGATGATGATGAAGATAAGGCATCCAAGACCGAAGACGCCTCCGAGCATAAACTAAAAAAAGCCAAAGAAGAGGGTAATGTCCCTAATTCTAAAGAAGTAAACAACTTTTTTGCGTTGTTTGCAGCTACGCTTGTTGTGTTTTTAGCAATGCCCTCATTTTTACAAAATATGATGAATATAATGGGAAATATGTTTCAAAATGCTGGTAAAATTAGAATTAACCAGGGAACAATGGATCTTATATTATTTGAAACATCAAAAGAATTCTTTTTAGCATTAGCGCCTGTTTTTGCAATATTTATATTATTTGCATTAATTGGTGGTTTTATACAAAATGGTATTATATTTTCTGCAAAATCTATGGAACCTAAACTATCAAAAATTAGTATTATTAAAGGATTTGGTAGAATGTTCTCGTTAAAGTCTGTTGTTGAGCTGTTAAAAGCTATTGCAAAAAGCATATTAGTTGGAGCTATTATGTTTGGTATTGCTTATTACTATAAAGATACAATTTTAGTTTTAACAGATATGGAAATATCTCAAGATGTATTGTTTGTTTATTATTTTTTATTAAAACTATTATTTGCTTTGGCTATATTTTTAGTGCTTATTGCTGTGGCAGATTTTGCCTATCAAAAATATAACTATTTAGAAGATATGAAAATGTCTATTAAAGAGCTTAAAGATGAGCATAAAGATACAAATGGTGATCCGTTTGTAAAATCTAGACAGGCTCAAATTAGAATGGAAAAAGCTCGAGCAAGAATGATGCAAGAGGTACCAAATGCAGATGTTGTTATTACTAACCCAACACATTTTGCTGTTGCTTTAAGGTATGACCAAAATAAAGAACCAGTACCAAGAGTAGTTGCTAAAGGTCATGATCATATTGCACAAAAAATCAAAGAAATTGCTAAAGAGAATAATGTTCCTATTGTTGAAAATATTGAACTTGCTAGAACACTATGGAAAGCAGTTGATTTAGATGAAATTATTCCGGTAGATTTATACCAGGCAGTTGCAGATGTTATTGCATACATTATGAAGTTAAAGAAAAAGAAATAAAAAAGAGGCTCTCAATAGAGAGCCTTAACTTTTTAAGATCGTTCATAACTTCGTTTTTCTTCGTACATTTTGCGGTCAGCAGAATTAATAAGTGTTATAGGGCAAGTGTTACCCTCAATCATTTCTAGACCAGCACTGACTGTTAAGGTATTAATATAATCTTGATACTCAAACTTTTTAGAGTTAAAGTCAATTTGAATGTCGAGCATTTTTTGTTCGGCCATATCTCTAGAGACATTATGTAAGATGATAATAAATTCATCTCCACCAAATCGATATAGGCTATCAGTATCACGAATATATTGACTAAGGGTTTGAGCTGTAAAAATAATAGCTTGATCCCCTGTGTCATGTCCAAAGTTATCATTAATATACTTAATTTTATTTATATCAAGAAATATAAGGGCAGATTGGCGTTTATATCGTTTATTATAACTTATAATGCTTTTTAAATTTTTTTCAAACTTTCTCCTATTCCCAACTTGAGTTAAAGAGTCTGTTTCGCATAATTTTTTAAGTTGAGCTACTTCAATGTTTTTTTCTTCAAGCTTACCCTCAAGGAGAGTAATTTTTTGAAGCAATTCAGTAACTAACTCGGTGCTATTAGAATTCTCCATGGAGGTTCCTTAAAATTTATAATTGTATTACTATTATATATATAAATTGTTCAAAGTCAATATTATTTAGTATATATTTTTTTATATTTATTAATGTGAGACATTACCATAAAGACATAAAAAAGCAGAGCCATTACGGCTCTGCTAAGCAATGTTAAGTAAAAGCTTAGTATTTACTTCTAGCGATTCTTTGACGCTTACGTTCTCTACGAACTGCTTCAATTCTTGCCTTACGTTTAGTTTGGCAAGGCTTTTCGAAGTTTTGTCTTCTTTTAATTTCTTTAAAAGAACCTTCTCTATTAAGCTTTTTCTTAAGCGAACGAATTGCTTGATCCACATTATTTTCGTATACATCTACGCGAATCATGCCATTCACCCCTTTCTATATGTCTATAGTTTAGTTATATATTTATCACATAGGGTTGTGATAAATTACCTATGCGCAGTGTAATATAAAAAAAAGCTGAAGTCAAGGCTTGAATATAAATGTTTTTTTATTGTATACTTAAAAAATAGGCTACTAAGCATGGGGCTTAGTTTTTTATAAGTAATTATTTTTTTTTAGTATTAGAGGTAAAAATAAAAATGGGTAAGACTAGTTACAATTTAACTTTAAGACAAAAGATTGCTATTGTAGGCAGACTTATTGCAAATAAGCATGTTCCTTACAAAAAAAGCTTTCTTAAGTATCATCTTATTAGAAGAAAATATATTCTTTCAAGAACATGTGAATTTTTTGAAAAAAATAAGTTTGAACCAGCACCACTTTTAAATAAAAAAGTGTTGGATATTGGTTGCGGCTTAAACCAAATTTCAGATGAGTTAGCATTTAGAGGTGCTGATATTGTTGCAATTGATAAGGATTTAGAAGTTCTAACATCTGCTAAAAATAATGCTCTACATAATGGTTCACCGGTTGATTATCAAAATAGAACAATTGAAAACCTAGAATCTAGCGAAAAATTTGATATGGTTCTTCTTTTAGATTTCTTAAATAATAAAAATATTACATCAACTTTAGATAAAGTAGATGAATTATTAAAAGAAGATGGTTTGCTATTAATCTCTGGTACTAATAAGACTCTAAAGTCTTACATTAGAAATATCTTTATTCCTAAGTTTTTATTAAAAATGTTGCATTTAAACATTACATCTAAAGACCTAATGAAGCTTAAAAAGGTTAAAACAGAGCTAAAAGCAAGAGGCTATAATATTATTGGTATTCAAGGTATTGATTTTAGCTTTTACACAGGCAAGTGGCATAAAACAAACTCAACAAGAGTTAGGTATATTATGAACTGCAGTAAATTAGAAAAAAAAGATACTGAATAATTTATTAATAGCTCAAATTTTGAATTTGGGCTATTTTATATAAGCTTTTATAGAAGGGGCATATATTTATAATGAAACAAATAGAAAACAATCAACAAGAACAAGAGAAAAGTACTTTTTTATCACGACTTCGTGGTAACTTTTTAACTGGTTTACTTGTATTAATGCCATTAGTTTTAACACTATGGATTTTTAAAACATTAGTATTTTCATTAGATGCTTTTGTACAGTCATTAATTCCAAGAGAATACATTCAAACACTAACAGTAGATTATCATAATTCAGTATTTAAAGCATTAACAGGCGAAACTACAATTCCAGGTTTAGGCTTATTAGTTGGCTTTATTGCAATTGTGCTTGTAGGTATTTTAGCTAAAAATGTTATTGGTAAAAAATTATTTGATGTTTGGGATCATATTTTTGATAGAACTCCACTAATTAGATCTATCTATTCTGCAATTAAACAAATTACTAATACAATTGGTAGCACAAGCTCTGCATCATTTAGAGAAGTTGTTTTAGTAGAGTATCCTCGTAAAGATTGTTGGGTTGTTGCATTTGTAAGTGGTAGCACAACAGCAAGGGTTAAAAAACACATTGCAGAAGATGAAAACGATGAATTTATTAATGTATTTGTTCCAACAACACCAAACCCTACATCAGGCTTTTTAATTTTTGTACCAAGAAAATCAGTTAAGCACTTAGATATGACAGTAGAAGAGGGCCTTAAGCTTGTTATTTCAGCGGGTATTGTTACTCCAGGGCAAGAAAAGGAAGAAACTAAAGAAAAAATTACTACAAAAATTCTTTAAAAAATCTTGTAAAATATATAAAAAGGTTTATACTTTGGGTATGAACCTTTTTTTCGTTCATATCTTAACCCTGTCTTAATATTTGTATAAGGAGGTTGGTATGTTAATTCACTCTAGTGGGTCAGCAATATACCAAGCTATAGACTATACTGATAACTCACTTACTAAACAAATTTTAAATAATAAAGTTATTTCATCGGCTAGTTTAGCGGT
This sequence comes from Pseudomonadota bacterium, assembly GCA_002937495.1. Taxonomy (GTDB): domain Bacteria; phylum Pseudomonadota; class Alphaproteobacteria; order UBA1280; family UBA12223; genus UBA12223. Next base: position 7,497 of record PTJW01000039.1, read on the forward strand.
GTCTACAATTTTAATATCTTTTTGGCTTAGTAAGGTTATTTTTGTAAACTCTTTAGTTGCTTTGGTTGTTTTGGCAATTTCTGGTGTGGTTTTATTAGTTTTAAGTTACCTGATGGTTCTTGAGCTAAAATACCGACAATATCTTTCATACCATAAAAAATATTATAACTATAAAACTAAAACTTTCTTTAAGCAGCAACGCGGTAACTTCTTATCATTAGAATGGTATGTTTTAAAAACATATTTAGATGGTAAGTGCTGTATTCAGTCGAACCGTAGCGAGCTACAGTTAAATATAGTAGAGCTACATAATAAAATAATACAACAAGGATCTTAATATGAGTAAGCAGCTGGAATTTTCAAGAAAAATCAACCGAGATATTAAATTGATGGAAGAGGCCGTTTCTTTGATTAATTCAAAAAAAGAAACTAAGCCAAAGTTGCCAAATCAAGCAAAAACTAATTAGCGATAATCTTAATAGATAAAGCACCTGTAAATATATAGGTGCTTTTTGTTTTGTGCTATTATGCTATAAAATAAATAAAAAATAAAAAAAGATATAAAAAAATAAATAAAAGTGTTGACAGTAGGGCGTATATTTGTTATATATTTATTACATGGAAACGGGGAGTAGCACAGCCTGGTAGTGCGCTCGGTTTGGGACCGAGAGGTCGGAGGTTCGAATCCTCTCTCCCCGACCATTTAAAAAAATA
>PTJW01000004.1 GCA_002937495.1 Pseudomonadota bacterium
AAGCAAAAATCAGAGAAATTCTTGCAGCTAAATAATTTACTTACAAATAAAAGCCACCCGATAACGGGTGGTTTTTTATGGTAAAGTTCTTTGTCTACCCATTACGTACAAATAGTCTTTATCAGTAACTTTAATAAGTCTTATCTTACCATTTATAGCTCCATCATTATTATCTATATAATTATCTAACTTAGAGAACATATCCTTACCTAAAGATAAAGAATCGCCTGAAAAGTTAACTCTTACATATTCTGCACAGTTTAAGCTAGCACTAGAGCAATTACTTAAGGTACTATCTGATTTTGTAACCAATACAATAGCACTATCTTCTGATGGAAAATCTTTAATTTGAAAATAATAATCATTTGAGTTTTCAATATTTGAAAGATATGGTCCGTTCCAAGTTGATAGAGATTCTCTATTTTGAACTAAATCACTACCATATAAAGTTACACCTGAATAAATAGGCAGCGGTTTACCATTTTCTAAATAATAGTGCTCACTTGCATCATGTATAGCTTTAAAAGTTTGCCAATATTGAGCTGACTTTACATTTTGAATTGCATTATACAATGCTGCACCACTAATTACACTTAGTGCTCCAAATATTGCTAGGGCTATCCTTGCATCAAGACCAAACATTGCACCTTTTTTATTTAACATTGTAAAATCTCCCTAATAAAAAACACATTACTACTATACTTATAGCATTGTTTATAAAATAACACCATGCACGTGTAATAGTTACTTAAACTTAATGTTACACTTTTAACACAAAAAAAGCCACCATAAGGCAGCTTTTTATAATATAAATATTAATGTGCTTCGTTCCAGTTTTTACCTACACCAATATCAGCTTTAAATTTAACTTGTAAATCAACTGAAGACTCCATAATATCTTTAATAAAGTTTGAAACTTCTTCTACTTGTTGATCTGGAATTGTAAATACTAATTCATCATGTATTTGCATTAGCATTTTAGATTCTGGGTATTTATATTCTAAAGCTGCTTCAATTTTAGGCATGATGATTTTCATAATATCAGCATTAGCACCTTGCATAGGAGCATTTACAGCACCACGCATAGCATTTGACTGCACAATTTTATTTGTTGATGATGCTTCTGGTAAATGGATACGACGGCCATAAATAGTTTCTACATAGCCTAAATCAGATGCTTTTTGGCGTTGCTCAGACATAAACTGCTCTAAACCATCAAACATTCTGTAGTATTCTTCAATAATTTGCTTACCTTCAGCATTAGATACACCAATTTGCTTAGCTAATGAGAACGGACCCATACCATAAACAATACCAAAGTTAATTGCTTTAGCTTTTCTTCTAAATTCATCTTCTGTTGAACCAAAAATCTTCATAGCTGTAAAGCTGTGAATATCTTTATCTTCGTTAAATGCTTGAATTAGCGGCTTAATATTAGCCATATGAGCTAAAATACGAAGTTCAGCTTGTGAATAGTCAATAGAAACAAAGCTTCTGCCTTCTGCAGGAATAAATGCTTCTCTAATTTTTTGTCCATCAGTTGTTCTAATAGGTATATTTTGCAAGTTAGGATCTGATGATGCTAAACGACCAGTTGCTGCACCTGTTTGCTTATATGAAGTATGAATTCTGCCAGTTTTTGAATTTAAATATGTTGGTAATGCATCAACATATGTAGATTTTAACTTAGTTAAGTGTCTAAACTGTTCAATTTTTTTAGCGATTTCAAAACCTTCATCAACTAACTTATCAAGCACTTCTTGACCTGTTTTCCAACCTGTTTTAGTTTTTTTACCACCTGGTAATTCTAACTTACCAAATAAAATCTCACCTAATTGCTTAGGAGATGAAATATTAAACTCTTCACCAGCAATATCATAAATTTCTTGCTGTAATTCTTCTGCTCTATTGGCAAAGTCTTCTGATAAATCTTTTAATTTTGCTAAATCAACATGCACACCGTGTTGTTCCATTTTAAATAATGTATCAATCATTGGGCGTTCAATATCTGCATAAACAGTAGCTAAAGTAGGCTCTGCTGCTAGTTTTTGAGCAAAAATTTCATAAAGTCTAAATGTAATATCAGCATCTTCAGCTGCATAAACTGTAGCATTTGCTAAGTCTAAGTCTGCAAATGTTTGTCCCTTAGCTAAACCAAGTTCGTTAAATTTAATAGTTTTATGGTTTAAATATAATGCAGATAATTCATCCATATTATGACGGTGCTTACCACCAGCTAATACAAACGACATAACCATTGTATCATCAATATTGTTAAATTCTACGCCATATTTATTTAATACATGCATATCATACTTTAAGTTTTGACCAATTTTAATAATATCTTCAGATTTTAAAATAGGCTTTAGTTTATCTAAAACTAAGTCCATACTTAGCTGATCGGCAGTTTCTGCAAACATATCCATGCCTGTATTATGAGCAAGTGGAATATAACAAGCCTTACCAGCTTCTGTAGCTAATGAAATACCAACTAAATTAGCACTCATACCATCTAAAGAGTCTGTTTCTGTATCAATTGCAAAGTACTTAGAATCGTATAATCTTTCAACCCATACATCTAACATATCTACACTATTAACTAGCATATAGTTACTTGTATCAATTGGTGATGATTGGTTAGATTCTTCTGCTTTTTCACTCTTAATAGTTTCAAGAGCATTTTTAGAAAGGTAACCTTCTGCTAATTTTTTAGCCATTGATTTAAAACCTAAGAATTCAGCATACTCAACTGCTTTTTCTGTTGGAATTTCATAGTTTAGTAAGTACTCATTAACTTGTGGGTAAATATCTGTTTTTAAAGTGGCTAATTCTCTTGAAATGAAGGCATCTTCTTTATAAGTAGTTAAGTTCTCTTTTAGCTTAGCTTTTGTGATATTTTCAATGTTTTCGTATAGATTTTCTAATGTTCCATACTCATTTATAAGCTGTGAAGCAGTTTTAGGACCTACCGATTTAACACCTGGGATATTATCTACCGAGTCACCAATTAAAGCTTGTACTTCTGTTACTTTATTAGGGCCTACGCCAAACTTTTTCATAACATCATCTGCATCAAGTTCTACTTGTTTACCTGCATCATACATATTAACATCATCTGTAATAAGTTGCATTAAGTCTTTATCTGATGAAACAATTGTTAAATCGTATTTGCTAGAATCAATTTTTTTAGCAAATGTAGCGATAATATCATCAGCCTCAAAGCCTTTTTCTTTTAAAACAGTTAAACCTAAAGACTGTAATAAAGGCTCTACATATTCAAATTGCATTGCTAGCTCTTCTGGTGGAGCTTTTCTGTTTGCTTTATATTCTGTGTAAATTTCGTTTCTAAATGTTTTAGCACCACTATCTAAAGCAACAATACACATATCAGGCTTTAAAGTATCGATAGTCTTTAAAGTCATATTTGCTAGGCCATAAAGGGCGTTTGTGTGCAGGCCGTCTGGTCTTGTTAATTCTCTAATTGCATAAAAAGCTCTGAATAAAAAGTTATATCCATCAATAATTATTACTTTTTTCTTATCTGTCATAGGTTTTGTTTTCTCTTTTGAATTGATTAGACTTAAATTTATAACGCAAAGTTTAACATTTTTTACTCTCTTCTTAAAGTTTAAAATCATATATATATACTATATATTAATTATTGTGAGTAAATTTTCATCATTTTATAGAAAATCATAAAAATATAGCGATAAAAAGCCTGGTTATCCACAGTTATTCACAGGCTTGTTTTTAAGCCATTTAAAAGCCTTATTTTATCCACACTAGAAAAATTATGTTTTTTTATCAAATAGCTAGTATCTTATTTTTTTGTGGATTATGTGTGTAATTTTTTTTAATCATTAAAATTACTTTCAAGTTTGTCCACAATTAGTAAGTTATCCACAATAATACTTAAGTGTATTGAATTATAGTAATTTTTTTTAAAAAACCGCAGAAAACCTACTGTTAGTTTTTTGTTATACTTGTGTGGTTAAAAGTTGTATAAATTAACAAGTTAAGTTATTATTAACACTATTCATATTTAATAAGACAAATTATATACACGTTAGTAATTATTTATTAGATTGAAATATATAAAAAAAATTAACTTATCCACATTACTAAGCGCACCAACTACTAAAACAAATATTTTATATATATATAATATTATTATTATTAGTGAAGTGTGAATAATTTATGAGAGTAGAAGACATGACGAAACTATTACTTAACACTCTAGATAAAAATATTGAAAAGAGTGAGTTAAACTCGAACCCTGTTTGGATTATGAGACAGGCAGGTAGATACCTTCCAGAATATAGAGAGTTGAGAGCTAAAGCTCGTGACTTTATGGACCTAGCTAATAATTCAGAATTAGCTTCTGAAATTACTTTGCAGCCTATTAGAAGATTCGAACAATTAGATGCAGCTATACTATTTGCAGACATCTTACATATTCCATATGCATTAAATGAATCTGTAGAGTTTAAAGCAGGTGTTGGACCTATACTAAGTACTATTAAAACATCTCAAGATATTTCTAGATTAAAAGATAACTTAGAATCTGATGAATTTCATAATAAACTTTCAGGAGTATATGGAACTATTAAAACTGTAAACTCTCAATTACAAAAAGATAAAACATTTATTGGTTTTTGTGGAGCACCATGGACTGTAGCTACTTATATGCTTGAAGGACAAGGATCTAAAGATTATCGTCATGCAAAACAAATGATGTACAATAACTCTAGTGATTTTGAAGATCTTATTGAAACTTTAGTTAAAGCTAGTGTTAAGTATTTATCTAAACAAATTGAAAGTGGCGTACAGGTTGTTAAAATATTTGACTCATGGGCTGGTGTACTAACAGACGACCAAGTAAGAAAATACAGCTTTGAACCTATGCTAAAAATTGCAAGCCAAGTAAAAGCTAAACACCCAAATACACCTGTGATACTATTACCAAAGGGTGTACAAAACCATTTACTTAAAGAATTAGCAGAAAAATACAATGAAATGTTTGACTGCCTAGCTTTAGGACAAACTACAAATCAGCAATGGGCTGCAGATAACCTACAACAACATATCTGCCTGCAAGGTAACCTAGACCCTGCCCTAATGATTTGCGATAAAAACAAAGTATATGATGAAACTGCCAAAATGGTAGAAATCTTTAAACATGGTAAATACATTGCCAACTTAGGACATGGTGTAACGCCAGATACTAAAATTGAAAATGTACAAGCCTTCTTAAACTCAGTAAAAGAAAATAGCTAAAATGCCTGATTTAGACAAGATTATACAAAGAACATTGCAGTTAGCAGAATCGGCTGGAGAGAATGATGAGGTTCCGGTTGGTGCAGTTATATATGATGATGAGGGTAATATAGTAGCTGAAAGCGAAAATAAGACGCGTAGAGAGCATTCTGTGAGTTTTCATGCAGAATTAGCTGTAATTGCTCAAATGGGCTCTAAAAAGGGTTCAGAGAACTTATCTGAGTATCATTTAGCTACATCATTAGAGCCATGTGCTATGTGTGCACAGGCAATTGCATGGGCAAAGCTTAAAACTGTTGTAATAGCTTGTGATGATGAAAAGTCGGGTGGAGTATTGCATAATGCTAAAGTATTTGAGCATTCGCACCATAAGCCTGAAGTAATCTATTTAGATTCGTATAAAGAACAAAGCGCAAACCTTTTAAAGCAATTTTTTAAGAAAAAGCGTAAAAAATAACACTTAATATCTTAATATTATACAATTAGTTATATTGTAACTGATTAGTATCGGTTGTATAATATTTATATATACTAGTATTTAGATGAGGGGTGTTATCTTATGGATTTAGGGGTAAGAAGTGCTGATAGACGAAAAAGGCAGATCAAAATTCAGCATAAAAACATGAGAAAGTCTGATAGACGAAAAGCAGATAAAATTGACCAGAATATTTATAAAGCCATTATGGTTTTAATTCCGCTGGTTCTAATTTTATGGGCTTTAAACATAAGATAACATAGATATAAAGACTCTGTGGCTTTTATTAGCTTAGAGTCTTTATTATTTTTTATAAGGATATAAATTTATGATTAATTTAGAAAAAATGAAATATCACTACAAAATAGGTTTGGCATTTGGTCTACTAGAAATTTTACTTACTGCTTTTCAGGTGGTATTTAGTAGATATTCAATTTTAGAGTATAATATCAGCCCAGCTGTTTCTATTATTTTAGCTTTAATGGTTGGCTCTTTTGTTCAGTTAGCTTATGCTGGGCCTGGTTATGGTTTATTTTTTATTAAAACATTAAAAAATATTAACACATGGCTATACACAGTTATGCAAATAGCTATGAATATAGCAGGTATTTATATTTTAATTTATATTACAACAACTGAAGCTTTCTTTATTCAAAGAATTGGTATTATAATGAGCTTGCTGCTAGGTTTCTTATTCTTAAACAGAAGTATTAAATCTGTTGATTTTATAGGTATAGGCTTAATTTTATTTGGTATTGGTATTGTTTTAAGCGGCTTTGATAAAGTAACGATGATTACTGTAGCCTTTTTAGCTTTAATTGCAGGTACTATGAATGCAGGTCGTCGAATTATTGCAGAAATACACCCTATTTATGCTAAAACTTCAAATAATTTAGAAAGAGTAAGATGCACAGGTGTTATTACATTAGTTTCTAGTATTTTATTCTTAATTTTTATTTTCTCTCTATCGGTTATTAAAACAAAAGTTGGACATGATGTTGATATCTATATTATTAACTGGGCCCCTACTTTAGATCAGTTTTTAAATAAGCATAATTTTTATTACGGTATTATTATTGGTTTCTTTATTATTCCGCTTGATACATTGGCATTTTTTAGAGCAAACCAGCTATTAAAGCAAGAAACATTCATTGCTTTAGGTGCTATTACTCCATTTATTATTTTATTTACAGAAATTGCCTTTTCATCACTAGGATTATTAGACATTAAACATATTACAGCATTAGACTTAATTGCAGGTGTAATAATTGTTGCAGGTGCCGTGCAAATTATGTATAGTAGAATTTATTCTGATAAGCCACACTTATCAAAGCAAGAAAAGCAATATGTAAGAGATGCTAAAGTGCTTGCATTAGCAGGTTTAGAAATGGTAGATCAAAAACATAATAAATTAGCTAATCTATTAAATATTAACAAAGAAATGTTAGATAATATTTTAAATGAAAGAGCAGTTTTAAGTCGTAAAGATATGGAAAAAATCAGAAATAATTTTGCTAAAAGAATAGCATTGTTTGATTCATTAACAGGTTTAGATTCTCGTGATCATTTTAAAGCAAATATGAGAAACTTAGCAGATGCTAGCTTTATTAGTGTTATTTTCTTAAATATCAAAGACTTTAGCCCTATTAATGAACAATACGGCCATGAAGCTGGTGATGAACTATTACAACATATTGCAACAAGATTAAATAATAGATATCCACATGCTTATATTACGCGATTTAACGGTGATGATTTCTGCTTAGTTTTTGCTAATAAAAATAAATATCAGATGCGTCAATTAGAGCGAGAGGTTCAGTCTATTATTGCACAGCCTTATACATTAGATTTAACAGGTATTACGCTTGCTATTTCAGCAACGGTTGAGTCTAAAAACTATCCTGAAGATCTTAGAACTGTAAAAGAATTACTAGATTACTCAGAAGATAAAATTTATGGAAATTAATTAAAAATGTTAGCTATTAAAAATTTAAATAATTGGTCTAAAAGTTTTTCTTTTTGGATGTTACTAAGTTTTACATTTTCTTTAATAGGTATAGATTTTTTAACAATGTATTTATACATTCAATTTGGTTATGCAGAGTTTACTCAAATACCTGAAAAATATTATTATCTTATTGTTTTAACTTATTTATTGCCAATATGTTTAATAGTACTAAGATTATTTTGTTTAGAAAAGATTGAATACATTGTAAGCTCTAAAAAAATAGATGCTTTAGGTGTTAGCTTTTGTATTATTATGACAACTATTTTATTAGGTTATTTTTATGCAAATGATATGCACTTATGGTATAACGATCATATGAAATCATCCCTAGGATTTATATATCTGGTATCAATAATTTATATTATAATTATACTGTTTATTTTGATATCAGATTTTATAGAATATAAACTATGTGCAGGTGTTAAAAAAAACTAGGCTATTTTAACCTAGTTTTTTATTATATACTCTAAAGCAAGTAATGAATAAGGCCCCTATTATTATCATTGTTAATGAGATCCAATGAATATATGTAAACATTGACATTTCAACCATTCCAAACTTTGATGCAGTGTATTCTGTTATTAATGTAAATAATGGTAAAAATGAAGATATAATAGCAAAGTTTTCTGAATTTATTTCTCTTGCTAATTTAAAGAATCCAAACATAGATAATGGAATTAAAATACCACCATTTATTAATACAATTTTCATATGTTGAGGTGTTAAATAAATATCTGTACTTAGCTTAACTAATCCTAAAAAATTTAATGAAAACATAAAAATAATTGTTAATAAACAGCTAAATAGTAATACCACCCCTATTATTTGACATTGCTGCTTAAAGTTTTTAGACATCTTCATTAATTTATGGCGTTCTACAGAGTTTGTTCTTAATGTGCTTAATGTTGTCATTATTAATAAAATAAATATTACATTTAAAATAATATTTCTATCTAAACTATATAATGTTAATGCTATACCTAAAATAACAATAAAACAGCCTATAAAATCTGTTTTTGATAGTCTTCTTTTATCTAATAGTAAATATCCAATTAAAAAGCCTGTAATAATATTAAATTTTTGTAAAATCATTGCCTGTGTTGAGCTAACATAACCAACCATAAACATTACAGATATATTTAAAAGTATATGAGATATAGAATAATACCATGTTTGAGGTGTTTTTATACTAGCTTTAAATAATTTAATATTACCACCTACAATAATTAAAACCATTGATGCTAAAAGTATACATGCTGTAGTAAATATAAATGGGTTTGCATTTAAGTTTGTAGCATATTTTATATTTACTAGTTGTAATGACCAGCCAAATAAAGTCATTAAAGCTATAAGAATTATATTTCTATTTAAAATCATCTAATTTTCTTCTAATATTGTTAAAATTTTATTAAAAGTATACTCAAATCATCTATTATTATCAATAAAAAATATAATATACAATTACTTATATTTTAGATTTATGAAAATTAAGGCTTAAACTGATTAAATTTTAAACAATAGCTTAAATTTTAAGATAATTTAGCGTGTAAAGTTACTAAAACTTATTAATATTATGTGAAAATATTTTCACGATAATTTATTAAATTGATAAAATCATGATTAATTCAAATTTTACACACCAATAACTATAATTTTATATTTGGTTAATATTTTATATCTAAAAATATATCATTTAGTGTAAATTTTTATCCAACTACATAAAATTCAGTGTATTAAAAAAACAAAAGTTTAATTTTTTGAATATAGGCATAAAATTAGTAAAATTTTATATATCAATAAATAACTAAATAAACCTATAGTTGAAATGTTATTTTAATTTTTTGTAAATGTATTGAAAATATAGTAGGGTGACAAATTGAAAAAAATATAAGTATTTTTTAGCAATATAATAGGGTGCATTACTACATAAACTTATAAATTATTAATTAGAATATCTTTAAATGTGATAATTTAGCATGAGTAAAATATAGGCAAATATACAATAGTGTAAATAAGCCAAAAATAGGGCTGTTAATATCTAAAAAGCTCTTTAAATAGGGTTTGTAAGTTACTATTTATTAACTAATATTGAAACTTTATTTATATGTGTTTTTTATGTTACATTAGGTACTAATAGTAGGAGGTTATGTGGTAATTATATCATTATACCTAATATATAGTTAGTGTGTACTAACTAACAAGATAAAAGCCTTACATTGTAAGACTTTTAAAATAAATATTATTTAAATGTTAGTATATACTAACTTATTATTTATTGTTTTTTATAAACCTAATATATTTAAAATTTCTTTTAATTCAGACTGTGATTTGAAGTCAATCTTTAAGCTACCAATACCATTCTTTTGGCTAATAGCAGTTTTATAACCAATAGTATCTACAATTCTTTTTTCTAGCTCAATTGTTGCTTGATCTTTTACAGTTCTAGTTCTTCTTCTAGCAACTTCAGCATCTCTATCTTTTTTTTCTAGAATTTCTGAAACTAATTTTTCAACAGCTCTAACAGACATACCATTTTTAACAATATCTAAAGCAGTCTTCTTCTGTAACTCTTCATCTTGTAAAGGTAGTAGAGCTCTTGCATGACCCATTGAAATCTCGTGAGAACCCACCATTTCTTTTACAAATACAGGTAGTGCTAGTAATCTCATTAAGTTTGAGATGTGGCTAGCTGATTTACCCGTTACACGTGCAATATCAGTATTTGTGTAATTGAACTGGTTAATTAATTGTAAGTAACCTTCAGCTTCTTCAATAACATTAAGGTCTCTTCTTTGTACGTTCTCTACAATAGCAACCTCTAAAGCTTTCTCATCAGATAGTTCTTTAACAATTACTGGAACTTCATTTAAACCAGCAAGCTTAGAAGCTCTCCATCTTCTTTCACCTGCAATGATCTCATAAGCTGTTTTGCCTGATTTGCTTTTTCTAACTACAAGTGGCTGTAAAACACCTTGTTCTTTAATAGATGCAGCTAATTGAAGTAGGGCATCTTCATCAAAAATGCTTCTAGGTTGAACCTCTGACGGAGCTAAATCACTGATTTTCATAGTATTATTTTCTCTAATAATCTCAGTTTTAACTTGAGTTTCAATTGTTGCATTTTCTCCTAATAAAGCACCTAAGCCTTTACCTAACTTGTCGTTCATTTAAAAAATTCCTTTATATATTTGTTTTATAAGATAAAATTAAGCCGTTTTAAAGCGATTTCTAGCGTTTTAGAACTTCTGCTGCTAGTTTCATATACGAAACACTACCAGGGCAGTTAATATCATATACAAGAGCTGGTTTACCATGGCTTGGAGCTTCTGAAACCCTTACATTTCTAGGAATCATGATATCAAACACTTTATTCCCTAAAAATTGCCTTACATCTGCCTCTACAGCGCTTGATAGTTTGTTTCTTTTATCAAACATTGTAAGTAGGATACCCATGATATTAAGGTTTGGATTAAGAGATTTTTTAACAATCTCAATAGTTCTAAATAATTGTGCTAATCCTTCCATTGCAAAGAATTCACTTTGTAGCGGAATAAGAATATCTGTAGCTGCAGTTAGCGCGTTAACCGTTAGTAAACCTAGAGAAGGAGGGCAATCAATAAAGATATAGTCATAGTTTTCTTTAACTTTATTCAGCTCATTTAATAGTTTGTATTCTCTAGCAACAACGCTTGCTAATTCAAGCTCTGCACCTGATAAGTCAATAGTAGAAGCAATAATATCTACACCAGGAATATTAGTTTTTTGAATTGATGTTTCAATAGGGCTACGACCTGTGATTAAAGTATAGATGTTTTCACATGAAGAATCCTTATCTACACCAAATCCTGTAGTAGCATTACCTTGGGGATCAAAATCAATAACTAAAACTTTCTTATTACAAGCAGCAATAGCTGTTGCAAGGTTAATAGCTGTAGTTGTTTTACCAACTCCACCTTTCTGATTTGATAAAGCAATAATTTTTGCCATATTAAAAACTCCTAAAAATTAACTTTTCTAAAATATACTTACAGTATACTTAAAAAAATAATACAATGCAATATAAAAATGATTTTTAAGTTAAAAAATATAATTAACTTAACGAAGTTTCATGTGAAATAATCTAAGTTGATTTTAAAATAGTATTTTTTGTGAAATATATATAAGGCTCAAAATGTTTTCTTATTTATAAAAAATAAAGTTCTTGAATTGTTGTTTTTTATTGGTGCTGAAATGACTATTTGATTTTAATATTAAGAGTAAAAGGTTAGTGTTTTTTTAGGTTGGTATTTTTTGTTAAGTTAAAAGTTTTCACATGGAAATAATGATGTGTTTATATATTTTATTTTTTCTTTTTAAGCTTTAAAATGATAGTATTATAATGTATAATGTATTAGTGGTTAAATTAAATTAGGTAAGGGGTTATTTTTGATGTATATTTCAGATAGAGAGATAGAAAAAATAGTATTTAAATCTTTAGGTTTTTTAGTTAATAGTATAACAAGGTTTAACTCTGGTGATTGTCATTATGTATATGATGTTAAAACTGATAAAAAAGATATTGTAATTAGATTTTCTAGTGAAGATAATTTTGATTATTTAAAGGGTGCTAAACATTGGTTAAATGTTTTAAAGCAGTCAGATATAAGGGTTCCAGAGGTTCTTTATATTAATAGTAACTTAAAAGATTATAAATATTATTTTATGATTATTGAAAGATTCTCGGGCTGCGATATTGGTTATGTATATCCTGATTTAAGTACTAATCAAAAAAGAGATATAGCATGTGATTTAGTATCTATACAAAATAAAGTAGCTAAAGTTTCTACTTCAAAATATCCAGGTAAAAAGTTTCTTCCTACAGATAAATTAAAAGCTCAAAATTGGTATGATTATATAACAGATATTTCTGATATAGCATATAAAATTGAAGATAAATCTTTATTCGATTTTGGGGAAATTTATGAGTTTGAAAGAAGGGCTTTAAAGTATAAAGATGCATTAAATAATGTTACTATAAATGCTTATTTAGATGACATTGCAATGAAAAATGTTATAGTTGATAGGGGTAATTTTACAGGTATTGTTGATGTTGACTATCTATCATATGGTGATAATTTAATGCCAGTTGCTTATATGAAAATGTGGTTATTGAAGAATGGATATGATTTAGACTATATAGATTTTTGGACATATGAGATGAATATTACACCTGAACAGTCTAAATTATTAGATTTATATACTTTAAGATATTGTTTAGAGTTTATGTCTGAGGTTGGAGATTCATACTTAATGAATAACAAGTTAGATTATAAGCCTTTAATTGATCGTCTAAACTTGCTATATAATGACTTAAAAAGAAAGATTTAATACTAAAAAGCTTCTATAAAAATAGGAGCTTTTATTAGTTTTTGGTGGTTTATGTGCAACACTTAAAGTCTTTTCATGGGAAAATATAGCTAAAAATAGTATACTTTAATTGCTTATAATATTATTAAATGATACAGTTTTATTTAATATCAAATAATAAAAGGTAACATTATAATGAATGTATCAACTATAATTTCAAATATCAGGAAAGAAATAGAAACTATAAAAAACACTCCAAGTATGGATATAAGTGTTGAATCTAATATCTTAAAAGTAAAAGCACTAATTAGAAATCTAGAGGCTTTAAATACTACAGATTCATATTATAGTTTAATGACTTTAGCAACAGAGTTATCATCTGTTAATATTTCTTATGAAAAAGAAACATCAGTTTTTGATTATGCAGAAAAGTATTTTGAAGTGGTAGATGTATCTAAGTTAATGGATGTATCTAAAATGACTAAAGAAGAAAGAGAGCAGGTTTCATGTGCTTATATGGTACTAGCCTTATCTACAAAAGCAGGTTATAAAAAGTATGAAAGCATGACTGCATGTAAGTTATACATTCTATCATTCATAATGTCTCCTACAAAAGAAATGCTTACAGAGGCTGTTAAAGAGTATATTACAAACTCTGAAGGTGTTAATTATAAAGAGATTAAGAACGCGGTTGATTTTTCAATTAAGGCAGGTTTTTATGAAGCTTATGTATATAATATGCTTATTGCATCAAAAGAAGAGTCTGCAAGTTTAGAAAATGCAGTTGATGAGTTTTATAAAGCTCTTGCAGATGAAGATAAAAAAGATGCTATTTTAATGACTGTAAATCAGCTAATGTATAATAACTTAAAAGTATTAGAAGCAGAAGCTGAAAGAATAGGGCAGTTTAACCCGGCCGTAGTTCCTATCTATTGTATTATGTTTATTACAGGTAATGATTTAGTAGCTTTAGATTTAGATGCTATTTTAATGGAAAGACCAGAATATGTTGAAACATTAAAAGCGATGCTTTCTAAAGATGATTTAGTAAAATATGTAGAGACTGTAAAAGAATTAAGAAAACAAAAAAAAGAGCCTAATTAAAGGCTCTTTTTTATTACTGTTCAACTATAAAATTGAACTTACAGTTTCTTTTAGTATGTCTAAAAAAGATTGATCCTGCTTTTTTTTATGTTTAAAATTAGAATCTAACTGTATCGCTATTTGGTATAACTTCATATATTCTTCTGAAGAGTACAATAAGGCTTTCTTTACTCCGTATTGCTTTCTAATTACTTCTGCTTTGCGACCACTAGATAAAGCTTCTGTAAATAAAGTACTGTAGAATGAACCTGTAAGCTCTTGCTGATGATATGGCATTTCATCCATAACTAAGTCCATCAACTTAAATAAGTCTGTTACATGATTGCCGTTAATATAAATACGCTCATGTAAACCTGAACAAATCGCATTGATGAAGAAGTAATATACAGTTCTTGAAATTTTATAACCAGACATCATGCATCGTTCCCAGTTAATAGGGTAGATGTGATCTTCTGTTTCAATTTCTAATTTTGCTTTGTATATTTTATAATTCTCATCACTTGCTAGTTGCCCTTTTTCATAAATTACAATATTTACCTTTTCAATGCTTTGATAGTTTTCGCTGTAAAAGCGTGTTAAGAAACCTGAAATATCAGATTGGTTTTCTATAGAAGGCTTTTTAAGAGTTTTATTTTTAGTCATTTAAGATTCCTAAAACGTAATGATAGGTCATACACAGTATAGTTTATAAGTTATAATATTCAAGTTTTATGTGAAAATAAATATTTATAGGTGCTAAAAAAATGTGCAATATAACTTATTAAAACTTGATTTTTTATCAGAAAACATATATGTTTAGAACTCAAGAAAAATCAATGAATTAATTAGTTAAGCTATAGTTGATTATAACTATTGTTTGAAAGGCAGGAAAAAAGTGAATTATACAGCTGAATTTGATGTTATTATTGTTGGTGCTGGTCATGCTGGTTCAGAAGCCGCTGCAGCAGCTGCAAGAGCAGGTTCTAAAACATTACTATTAACAGGTAACCTTGACACTATCGGACAGATGTCATGTAACCCAGCTATTGGTGGTTTAGCAAAAGGCCACTTAGTTAGAGAGATTGATGCTTTAGATGGTATCATGGGTAGAATGACTGATAAGGCAGGTATTCAATTTAGAATGTTAAACGCATCTAAAGGTCCAGCTGTGCGTGGTCCTAGAGCTCAAGCAGATAGATTTAAATACAGAGAGTATGTTCGTCAAGAACTTGAGAATACACCAAACCTAACAATCAAGCAGTCATTAGTAGAAGACTTAGTAGTAGAAAATGATGAAGTAGTAGGTGTTATTACTGCTGCTGGTTGGTCATTTAAAGCTAAAGCTGTTGTTATTACTACAGGTACATTTTTATCAGGCTTAATTCACATTGGTGAAAATAAACAAAAAGCTGGCCGTGCTGGCGAGCCTGCTGCATACAAACTATCAGAAAGCTTAGCAAAGTATGAGCTTAAACTAGGTAGATTAAAAACAGGTACTCCTCCAAGACTTGATGGTAGAACTATTGATTTTTCACAATTAGAAATTCAACCTGGTGATGATGATGCTCAAGGCTTCTCATTTATGACAAAAGAACTTACACAAGAACAACTACCTTGTTATACAACATATACAAACCAAGATGTTCATGAAGTTATTAGAGCTAACTTAGATAGAGCTCCTATGTATTCAGGTCAAATTAATTCAGTTGGTCCAAGATACTGCCCATCTATTGAAGATAAAGTAGTTAGATTTGCTGAAAAAGATGCACACCAAATTTTCTTAGAACCAGAAGGTGCAGACTCTATTGAATACTACCCAAATGGAATTTCAACAAGTTTACCTATTGATGTTCAAATGGCAATTATTAAAAACATTAAAGGTTTAGAAAATGCAGAAATTTTAAGACCTGGTTATGCTATTGAGTATGATTATGTAGATCCTACAGAGTTAACACATACTTTAGAAACAAAGAAAATTAAAAGCTTATTCTTAGCTGGTCAGATTAACGGTACTACAGGTTATGAAGAAGCAGCAGCTCAAGGTTTAATGGCTGGTTTAAACGCAGCATTTAAATCTCAAGGTAAAGCAGACTTTATTTTAGATAGAGCAGATGCATACATTGGTGTATTAATTGATGACTTAGTAACAAAAGGTACATCTGAGCCATACAGAATGTTCACATCAAGAGCAGAATATAGACTTATCTTAAGAGCAGATAATGCAGACCTAAGGCTTACTCCAAAAGCTATGGAAAGAGAATTTTGTAATGAAGATAGAGTAGAAGTATATACTCAAAGATTAGATGACTTAGAAAAAGCTAAAGAATTTACAAATACTTGGAAGATTAAAGTGGGTACAGAGCAAGCAAAAGCGATTGCTGAGGCTTCTGGAGGCATGAAAGAGAGTATTACTGTGTTTAATGCATTAAAACGCCCTCAAATTAGCTTAAATATGCTTTTAGAGCTTATTCCAGAGTTAAATGACTATTCTATGCAGGCTTTACAAGAAATTGAGACACTTGCTCATTATGATGGTTACCTACAGCGTCAAGAAGATGATATTAAGCAATTTAGAGAATCAGCAAATATAAGAATTCCTGAAGGTTTTGTATTTGATGATGTTCAAGGTTTATCAAATGAAGTTAAGCAAAAACTAAACACTTTCCGTCCTGCTACAATTGCAGCAGCAGGTAATATTAGTGGTATTACTCCAACTTCATTAAGTGCAATTTTAATTTATATGAAAAAACATAGTATAATTGTATAATAGTTTTATTTTTAATTGAAAACTTAAAAGATTATTTATTAAAGTAATCTTTTTTTTTGTTTTTGTTGAAAAATATATATAAAAAGAGTTATACTGTTAATCAGAAAATGTCAATAATAATAAAATAATAAAAATAAGGATGTCTTAAATGGGCTTATTTTCATATAAGAAGGAAATAGAACAGCTGTCTTCTACATTAGAATTAAAAGAAGATAGAATTAAAACTTTATCTAAAGAATCAGAAGAGCATCAAGATCTTTTAAATACAGTATTAAAAGGTTCTGAATTTTTAGAAATCACTAGAGGTTCAATGCAGAAAGGTTCTGAAAGTAGTATAGATACTGAAAGAAAGATTGTAAATTCTGGCAGTGTATTAACTCAGGTAGTTTCTTCTATGGATGAACTATTTAAGTCAATCGTATCAATTCAAGAAAAATCAGATAATTCATGTAGGAATTTAGATGCAATAAATAACGGATTAGCAACTATTCAAGGCCTTACAAATGATATTAATAAAGTATCTGAACAAACTAACTTACTTGCTTTAAATGCATCTATTGAGGCTGCAAGAGCAGGAGAGGCTGGTCGAGGTTTCTCTGTTGTAGCACAAGAAGTTAAAAAACTAGCAGGGGAAGCTAAAGAAGTATCTGAAAATATTAAGAAACTAACAGAAACTTTCACAAACGATATTGAGCTTATGACTCAACAAAGTAAAAGCATTAATGATGAGTGTGACAATATCTCTTTAGTATCTGAAAGAGTTAAAGTTACTATTAATGAAATTATCGAGCTTTCAACTATTACATCTGATTCGGTTAAAAATAATGCTAAAGAAGGCTTCTTAAACCTTGTAAGGCTTGATCATGCAATCTGGAAACTAGGTATTTATAATAAGATTGCCAATAATGATTTAGATCCATCGACTGTAGTTTCACATCACAACTGTCGTTTAGGTAAATGGTACTATCAAGGTGAAGGTCTAGAAAGTTATTCACAGCTTAAGAGTTATAAAGATTTAGAGAAGCCGCATGCTGATGTTCATACTTATGGTAAACTAGCTATTGAAGAAATTGCAGCAGGTAATATTGATAAAGGCTTAGATATGCTTCATAAAATGGAAGATGCATCACTTGCTGTTATAGGAAAATTAGCAGACTTAGAAAGCCACTAAAGATTTGCTATTTTGCTTTAAATATATTATTCTAAGGGGAGTTAAACAACTCCCTTTAATTTTTGAGGAAAGACATGGAAAATATTAATTTAATTAAAGATAAATTAGCAGAAATTAACTTAGAGCTTAATGATGAAAAATTAGGCAAACTACAGCGTTATGTAGAGCTTATTGAAAAGTGGAATAAAACATATAATTTAGTTGGTAAGTCAACACTAGAAGAGATTTACTCTAGACATGTTTTAGACTCACTACAGCTTATCCAATTTATCGATATAGACAACTTAAAAGAGCGTAAGATTTTAGATTTTGGTTCAGGTGCAGGTATGCCATCTGTTATGTTAGCTATTGTTTTAGATGATGTTCAGATCACTGCATGCGAGAGAATTGGTAAGAAATGCCAATTTTTAAACCAAGTTAGAAG
Source organism: Pseudomonadota bacterium (assembly GCA_002937495.1). GTDB lineage: Bacteria > Pseudomonadota > Alphaproteobacteria > UBA1280 > UBA12223 > UBA12223. Next base: position 18,552 of record PTJW01000004.1, read on the forward strand.
AGAGTTAGCACTTACTAACTATACAGTGGTTCAAGATGATGTTAGAAATATCAATGATATATTTGATCTTATCACATGCCGTGCCGTAGCTTCAATGCAAGATATTTTTGAGCTAACAAGCCCTGTAAAGCAAGAAAAACAGCCATATTTACTGCCTAAAGGTACTAATTATTTAGAAGAAATTAAACAAGCAAATGATGCTGGTTTTAACTTTGAATATACAGTTGATAAAAGCATTGTTAATGATGAATCAGTAGTTTTAAGTTTAACTTTATAGTTGTTTCTTAAAAATACTAAGAATAAGGGGATATTGATAAAAAAGGTGCAGTGTTTGGACTTGATGCTAGGATAGCATTATCTGTTATATCAGGTGCGTCTTTATATAGTGCAATACAAGAGTCTAAAACTACAAAAAATCTAGCTAATTTTACTGAGTTATCTAAAGCTTGGGAACAGTATTTATTAGATATAGGTGTAACACTTCCAAAAGATTCAGGCGACTTATTAAAAGCTAAAAACTTAGTATCAAATATAGATAATAAAAGTGGTTGGAGTGGTCCATGAATCTCATATACTGCAACATCAGGTTATGTGTTAGATCATCCAGAGTACTTGGATATTCACTTTTTTCAAGCACTAAAAACTGAAAATTGGGGTGATACTACAACTTGGACATCTGCCGGAGCTGGTGAAGTTTGCTCAGTAGGTGATGATAATTGTAGTGTATGGATTCAATTTACTAAAGTGCCAGGTTTAGCAATTGCTGAATCTTTAGATGAAAAGCTAGATGGTGGTGATGGATACTCAAAAGGCAACTTTAGAGTAATTACAAATCAGACATCTCCAAATTATTATATTTACCATGTGGCTTCAATTGGAAATTTATAAAATTAGAATTTAGAGTATAAATGTACAAAAAATTAAAAAAACAGCAAAAATACCGTGAAAATAATTTCACGGTATTTTTTTATTTAGGTTTAAATTTAAGATAATATATCAACTTTATTAAAATTTTATGAGTATGTTATATTTTGTATATTTTTTTAAAAAATAAAGTAATAATATATATAATCTTATAGGTTGTATATTGTAATTATTTTAAGATTAAATTAAATACTTTATTATACCTATATTTAAAAATATAATAGGGTAGCTTTTTGTAAAAAATTATGCTTGTTATTATCAATAATATAGTAAATTTATCGGTTATTTTTTTAGTGCTTTATTTTTACTTAGTGTTTATGTTTGTCATTGTTAGTAAATGTTGTAAATATGTTATATGTTGTAAAAATAATATAGATAATAAATGGTATAAAAAATGGGTTAGTTGTTACTAACTAACCCATTAAAAGTCTTTATTTGTAAAGATTATTGCGGTTATAAAGTATTAAATGTTAGTATTTACTAACTTTTAATTTGGGTTAGTTGTTTCTTTTGCTTAGAGGTTCACCACCTAAGATATGGAAGTGTAAATGAGGTACTTCTTGATGAGCATTTTCACCGCTATTTGTAATAACTCTATAGCCTGTTTTATCAATGCCAAGGTCTTTTGCAATTTTATTAATACATACCATAATATGACCCATTAAATTAGCATCTTCAGTAGCAACCTCTGATAGTCTTTCTAAGTGATTTGATTTTGGAATTACTAGTACATGAACCTTTGCGCTAGGGTTAATATCTTCAAAAGCTAGTACTAAATCATCTTCATAAACTTTATTACATGGAATTTCACCAGCTACTATTTTTGAAAAAATTGTATCTTGAGCCATAAATTTACCTTTCTTTAATATTTTTTATTAATTACATTATAATTTGAAAATAAATTATATTCAATAAACAAATTTTTAATTATTAGTTATTAAATCTTCTTTTTTATGACTTAATAATATGTTATTATAGATTTAATTAAAAAATATCAAAAAAAATATCAAATTAATAAATAGGTTAGATTTCTAAATAATGAAAAAGTCTTTATATTCTGCTGTGTTTAGCGTATTTCTAGCACTTCCTGCCTTTGCTATGGAAGTTAATGAGATAGATGTTACTGACGATCCTTATATTGGTGTAAGTATCGATTTTTCTCAATACGGACCAATGGTGTCATTAAGTAATATTACAGATAAGTTAAACCCATCTCCCGTAGTTCAAAATGTGGATAGATTAATTACAAGCTTAGCTCAATCAAAGTCAGCTAAGTCAGATTTATTTAAAAAAGATAAAAAAGTTTTAAAATATTTAAATCCAAATAAGAAATTCACAGTAAAAAGAGTATTAAAAACAGGTGTTTATGAAAAAGATGTGCCTGATGAATATACTACTTATATTTTAGAAGATAGTAAAGGTATGGTTTATGCGATTCCTGATTTTGAGTTAAAAGAGCTTTCTCATGTAAGCTTAACTAGCTATGAAAAAGGATTAGTAGATGAGTTTAGTAAGCAAAATAACTATGCTAGAGTGTCAATTTATTTTAAAAAGCCAAGCTTATATAAAAATAAACAAGCACCATATTCTAAAAAAGAGCTTAACTCAGTATTTGACTTCTTCTTAGATAAAATTAAAGACTATAAGCATGATAAAGTGTTGTTATCAGAAAGAAACTTTAGGTTAAGTATGTCTATTCCAGTAGATACATTAGTATATTTAATTTCTGAATATAATAATTTATATATTGAAGATATTGAAGTTATTTCAGAGTATTCAAAGCAAGTTGAAGAGCAAGACTACAAAACTTCAAAAGTAAGATATAAAGAAAGTCCATTAAAGCAGTGGTATGATAGATAAATAATTTAATTATAAATAAAAAGCTCTCATTTATTGAGAGCTTTTGTTATTTTTTAATATATGTATTGAATGAATAGTTAAAGTCGTTTTCTTCACTATACTCTCTAACTATTTCTGTTAGTTTCCAGTCTGTTTTAGGTATTTCGGGGAAGTATGTATCACCTTTAAAAGGTTTTTCAATTTCTGTTAATAATATTGTATCAGAGTGCTTAAGGCCTTCTTCATATACTTTTGCACCGCCAATCAAAAATGCTTTATTATAGTTTTTTATATGGCAGTAGTCTAAGGCTTCTTTTATGCTTTCAAAGCAAGTGTAGCCGCTAATAGGGAATCTTGTTAGAATTATATACTCTCTGTCTTTTAGGTGTCCTGGTAGTGACTTAAATGTGTTACGACCCATAATAATAGGGTGTCCAATTGTGTGTTGTTGAAAATGTTGAAAATCTTCTTTAATACGCCAAGGTATATCGTTTTTATTACCAATTACTCGGTTTTGCGCCATAGCAGCAATCATAATTACTTCCATACTATAACCCTTATCTATATTTTTTTATCTGAACCTTAAATAGTATGGCATTAATAAGTAAAAGCGGTCAATATCTAAATGACTAAACGCTTAATAAATAAGATAATATTTTTTATAGTATATTGCTATTATATAGATCTTTTTAGTTCAAATTTAATTTTTGTACCTTCAAGCTCTCTAATTAGAAAATCACTATAGCTTTTTCGATGATCTTCATTTGATGTATCAAAGTTTAAGCAGGTATGATTTGGTTTATAAAAATTAACTACTTTATTGTAATATATAGTGTAATTTTCAGAGCAAATAGATACTAAAATTTTATCCTTTTTAGGTTTAAATGATGTTTTATAGTTATATTTAATGATTTGATGTTTGTTGTTTATAACTTCAATGCTTTTAGGAATTCCATTTTCTTTAGAGAATTCTATTAAGTTTGGCATAATAGAGTATAAGCTAATTAAAATAATAGCTGTAATAATGCTTATTATTAGTGATACTTTTATAGTTTTTATCATTTTGTAGTCTCTCTTTTTTTATACTTATGATTGTAGACTAAAAATACTAATAAATCAACATAATTGATAAAAGTAAAGAAAAGAACCCTTTTTAGGGTTCTTTTATAATTATTTGCTAAATCGTTTATTTGGTCTATCGCCGTTGTTTTTAGGCTTATCATTAAATGATTTTCTAGGTCTGTCTGATCTTGGTTTGTCAGATCTGTTACCTTTATCGTTTCTGTCACCTCTAGGTTTATCGCCAAAGCTTCTTCTAGGACGATCGTTTCTGTCGCCTCTGTTATCGCTGTCGTTTCTGTCACCTCTAGGTTTATCGCCAAAGCTTCTTCTAGGACGATCGTTTCTATCGCCTCTATTATCTCTGTCGTTTCTATCACCTCTAGGTTTATCGCCAAAGCTTCTTCTAGGACGATCGTTTCTATCGCCTCTATTATCTCTGTCGTTTCTATCACCTCTAGGTTTATCGCCAAAGCTTCTTCTAGGGCGATCGTTTCTATCGCCTCTATTATCTCTGTCGTTTCTATCACCTCTAGGTTTATCGCCAAAGCTTCTTCTAGGGCGATCGTTTCTATCGCCTCTATTATCTCTGTCGTTTCTGTCACCTCTAGGTTTATCGCCAAAACTTCTTCTAGGACGATCGTTTCTGTCGCCTCTATTATCTCTACCACCTCTAGAGTTTCTATCAAATGATGGTTTTCTTTCTGTTCCACCGTTATTTACAGCAATGTGGATTCTGTTTGCTACTTTTTCATTTAGTTGCTCAACATTAATCATTGTAAATCTAATGTTTTCACCTTCAATTTCGATGCACTTAACATCAATAATAGCACCAACTTCTAAAATATCTTCTGTTTGGCCAATTCTTACAGGTGCTAGTTGAGA